>JAZFZX010000119.1:0-11745 GCA_036444135.1 Kiloniellales bacterium
CCCTTGCCGGAACCGGGCAGCTATCCTAGGTAAGAGGCATGAATACAGCAGGATCCCAGCGCCCCTTGGTCGGGCTTCCGTCGTGCATCAAGTGGATCGACGGCGCGCCATTCCACACCGTGGGCGACAAGTACGTCCGCGCCGTGGCCGAGGCCGCCGATGCGGAGCCCTATCTGATTCCGGCGCTGGGCGGGTTCTTTGACCTTCCGGCCCTCGTCCACCGGCTCGACGGCGTGGTGCTGACCGGCAGCCCGTCCAACGTGCATCCGTCGCACTACGCGGCGCCGGCGACCCCGGCGCACGAACCGCACGACGAGGCCCGCGACCAAACTACCCTGCCGCTAATCCACGAGACCCTGCGTCAAGGGGTGCCCCTGCTTGCGATCTGCCGCGGCATGCAGGAACTCAACGTCGCCCTCGGCGGCACGCTGTACGCCCGCGTCCACGAAGTGCCCGACCGCATGGATCACCGGCGACCCAAACACGACGATTTGGACGTGCAGTACGGGCCGCAACACGCGATTGCCCTGACACCGGGCGGATCGTTCGAGGCCCTGGCGGGGGCACCCGAGATCACCGTCAACTCCTTGCATTCCCAGGCCTTGGACCGGGTTGCGGACGGCTTGCAGGTCGAGGCGGTGGCGCCGGACGGCACCGTGGAAGCGGTCCGCGTCGTCAACGCGCGGGCCTTCGCCCTGGGCGTCCAATGGCATCCGGAATACCGTGCCTTGGAAAATGCTTTCTCGGCCAAGCTGTTCGCGGCCTTCGGCGATGCCACGCGAGCGCGCGCCGCGGCGCGCGAAACGGGCCGTCTCGAACCGCCGCAGCCGGCCGTGACCGACCGCCGGACCGCGTAGAGTTCCGCCGAAAACCCTTACAATTGCGGCTCGCTGGGTTGCGTCAGACGCTAATCTGCCATGCTTCTTTCGCATGGCGGGGGCATCGCGGTCGAGATTGCATCCGGCCGGAGAGACATTACATGGACTCCTCAAGGGTTGCTGGTCACAGATACCGGCAATCAGCGTGGAGCACAGCGGTCCCCTGCCGTTGCTCCACGTCTCCGCGGAGGAATGGAACGCCCGGCCCCCCCCGACCGGGCGTTCCCCACTTTTGATGGCCTCTCACAACGGTGCCTGCGATCCGCATCGAGACGCCCGACGATTGCCGCAGGGCTCTGGCGCGCTATTCTTGGAACCGCCACTCCTGGGGAAAGCCCGAATCCGTCCCTGGGCAAAATAACGACCCGAGGTCGCGTGCATGGCGTTGCGCATCGCCACCTGGAACGTCAATTCGATCCGTCCGCGCCTGGAACAGGTTGCGCGGTTTCTGCGCGACGCGCGCCCCGACGTGATCTGCCTTCAGGAAATCAAGGTTCAAGATGCGGATTTCCCCTTCGCCGCCCTGCGCGATTTGGGCTATCCCCACATTCTGGTCCACGGCCAGAAGGCCTACCATGGGGTCGCTATCGCCGCCCGCGCCGCCTTTGAAACCCAAGGCACGCGGCAATGGTGCGGCAAGGACGACCGCCGGCACGCCTTTGTTCGCCTCGATGGGGGTGTCGAGTTGCACAATTTCTATGTCCCGTCGGGCGGCGACTTACCGGATCCGGAGCAGAACGAGAAATTCGACCACAAGCTCCGCTTCCTCAAGGAGATGGCCCGCTGGTGCCGCCGCGAGCAGGTCAAGACGCGGCCCGTGGTGCTGGTGGGCGACCTCAACGTCGCGCCGCTCGACTGTGACGTATGGAATCACAAGCGCCTGATCCGCAGCGTCGGACACACACCGGTCGAATCCGATCATTTGAAGCGGCTTTTGAAGGCCGGCGGATTCGTCGACGTGGCCCGTCACTTCGCGCCGCCGCCGGCGCCGGTCTATACCTGGTGGGGTTACCGTTACCCCCAGTCCTTCGCCAAGAACTACGGCTGGCGCCTGGACCACATCTGGGTGACGCCGCCGTTGATCCCCCGCCTGGTCCGGCTGGATATCGCCAGGCAGACGCGGACCTGGGAGCGCCCGTCCGACCACGTGCCGGTGGTGCTGGATCTGGCCTGAACCCGGCCTCGCCGGCGGGCGCCGGCGCCCAGGGCTAGCAACGCCGATACATGAAATAGCGGCCCGGGCGCACGCTGCCGGGCAGGGCCAGCGCCTCGCAATCCGCCAAGGTCATCGGTTGGTCCGAAATCACCAGGCCGCCCGGGCGCAGGAACCGCGCGAGATGGCCGGAGAGAAAGGTCGCGATTTGGTCGTTGGTGCCCCGGTCGCCGGTCCCGATATCGGTGTGAACGAGCGCCACCGACCCGGCGAAACGGGCCAGCGCGGTGGGCAGGGTTTCGTGAATATCGCCCAGGAAGAGGTGATCCGCGTCGGGAAGGCAGTCCGGGTGGGCGGCCACCTGGCGGTCGAAGACGTAGATTTCGCGCCCCGGCAAGCACTCGCGCAGGTGATCGAAGGTGCGGCCGTTGCCGAGGCCCAGTTCGAAGATCGGCCCGTCGAGGTCGCGAACCATTTCGGCCGACGCCTCGAGACAGGCCCGCTGCGCCTCGAGGCGCCTGATGAAGCTGTCCAAGCGGCTCATGGAGCGGTCGGCCTAGGAGTCCGCGCCGGCCCCCGCCTTGAGCAGTTGCGCCGTCGTCTGCTCCAGCCTGTGGGCCAGGACGCGCATGATCTCGACGCCCATCTCCGGAAAATCGGTGACCATGCGGAAGAAGAGATCCTTCGTGATCTTCAGGGTGACCAGTTCACCCATCGCGGTCACCGTCGCGGTGCGCGGCACATCGCAGAGAATGGCGATCTCACCGACGATATCGTTCTTGGCGAGCGTCGCCACCGTGATGGGCCCCGAGGGCGTATCGACGAGGATGTCGGCCGTTCCCTCGACGATGATGTAGGCCGCATCGCCGGGATCGCCCTGACGGAACAGCGAATGGCCGCTTTGGAACGTCAAGCGTTCGCTGGCAAAGGCCATAAGCTTCAGCTTCGCCGGATCGATGTTCGCGAACAGGGGAATCTGCCGCAGAATTTCGACTTCCTTATCGATGCTCATCGCTCAACACTCCACCTCGACGATTATCCCGCAGTGATCAGCTCGCCCAAAGCTGATTCGGCACGGTTCAGTTCCGAGAAACTGCCCTGCTCGACCAGCCGGCCGGCCTTCATCACGAGAACCCGGTCGAATTTTTCCGCAAAGTTCGCCCGTTCTAGGGTCCAAACAACCCCCCGGCCGCGGCGCTCGTTCAGGATCTGCTCGAACAGCTTGGCCTGGGTGGCGCCATCCATCGCTCCGGCCGCCTCGTTCAAGATCAGCACGTCCGGCTGCTTCAGAACGGCCCGCGCGATCGCCAGTTTCTGGCGCTGGGCCTTGGTCATGCGGTTGCCGCCAACGCCCACGTCGAAATCGAGACCGACCTCCAGCACCGTCTCGTGGAGCCCCAGGTTGTCGAGCACTTCGGTAACCGCACGGCCCACGGTCTCCTCGGCCTGCGCCTGTCCGAAGGCCAGCCGTCCGAACAGGATGTTGTCCTGCAGCGACGCCGCCGTGTTGTAGCTGTCCGGACGGTAGAGTTCGACGGCTCCGGGGTCATTCTGGTCGATGCGCTCGGCCATCCTCTGGCGGGCGGCGACGACGCGGGTCTCCAGCGTCTCGTCGATCAAGCCCAGGCGGTGACGCGCCTCGATGTACCTGAACGGCAAAGCCCACAGGCGTTTGCGGTCCGCCTCGGACAACTCTTCGGCGCCGCTCTTCTCACCCCGCTGAACGAGCAACCGAAAATCGGGCAGTTCGTCCGCCTCGATAAAGCTGAATTGCTCGAAGAAGGGATGGCCGGGCGGCAGATCGGCGAAGATTTCACACATCGTCTTGGCAATCGACAGACCCATGTCGAGCAGATGTCCGATCAAGCCCTCGTCATTCAAAACCCCCGTGACGAGTTCGTTCTCGGCAAGCTGGGCGGTCTCGTAAGCGGGCTTGAGCGGGGTTCCGAACAACAGGTTCTCCGCTAGGGTGGCGTTCAGGTTGTAGCGCTCCGGGTCGAACCGCACGACAAGCCCGCTGGCGCCGGCCGCCTCGAGGCGTTCCGTCAATGCGGCCCGCGCCTGCAGCACACCCTCGGCCACCTCCGGCCGCGCCGCCGGGTCGATCGCGCCGCTGAGGCCGAAGCGGTAGACGTCGTCTTCCATGTCGACGAGGCGGAGCGCCGCAATCAGCCGCTCCGTGATATCCGCCGGCCCCTCGGCGCCGGCCGCCGCGTAATCGACCCAATCGGCCGCCAAATCGAGGGTGGTATTGCCCGCGTGCCGGCTTTCCGCTTCGTCCCGGGCGCGGATCTCCAGCTCCGCATCTTCGTAGACCGGCGCAATGCGCGGCACGTGCTTGAGGCCGTATAGCAAGTTGTCTCGAACCGAAAGCGGGAGCAGATAGGCGTCTTGGCCGACATAAGCGAGGCGCCGCCCGGTCACCGAGGACGGCAGCTCCGAGATGTCCGCCCCGCCGAGCTTGACGTCTCCGGATGTCGGCTTCGTCAGGCCCGCCAACAGCAGGCCCAGATGTTCCTTGCCGCTGTTGCTGGCGCCCACCACGGCAACATGGCCGTTGAGGTCGGCGGTGAAGCTGACTCCATCGACCAGCCTGGTGTTGGTGTCGTCGATCAGTGAGGCCGACAAAACGTTCCACTGGCCGGTCAAGGGCGCCGGCTCGGGTGCCTCGGGATCCTGCACCCACGGCTCGATCATATCCGGCGGCTGGAATTGATCGATGACCTGATCGTATTTGATCTGAACGTCGTTGCGCTGCTGGTCCCAGTCGATCAGCTCCTTGATCGGGGGCGGCAGATCCTTGTAGGCGGCGAGCACGGCAACCAGGGCACCAATGTCCAATTGGCCCCGAATCGCAAGGAGGCCGCCCAACGAGTAAAAAATGAACGGCGTGAGCTGGGCCAGCAGGTTGTTCAGGAACTTGACGAAGAACTTGCGCTGGAAGATTTCGTAGCGAATTCGGAAGGTCTTGCCCAGGCGGGCCGAGAAGTCGGCGCGTTCGTAGTTGGAAGTGTCGTTGGCGTGGATCTCGATCCCGCCGGCAATCGTTTCCGCGACCCGGCCCGCGAGCCGGCGCGCGGTCAGCTGCCGCTGCTTGCCGAGCTGCAGGATGCGTTTGCGCAGCTTCGGGATGATGAAGGCCTGGACGAGCACGACCGCCGCGGCGAGCACGCCCAGCCACATGCTCTGGGTCAGGATGAACAACATGGCCGTGATCGCCTGGCCGCCCAAAAAGACGGGCGTCACGAAGGCGTCGCCGATGAAGCCGCCGAGGGGTTCGACCTCGTCCTTGATCATGGTCGCGACCTCGGCCTGCTTGACCTTGCGCAGATACGGCACAGGGAAGCGCAGCACCCGGTCGATCAGTTCGTAGCGCAGCCGGCGCAACATGCGCTCGCCCATGCGCCCCTTGCGGGTATTGATCACGAACTTGAACCCGCCGTTGACCAGCACCAGCGCGAGGAACGCGAAGCTCAGCGCCAGCAGAAGCCCGTCCTGCTCGAAGTCGAAGCCGTCGAACAGAACCACCGGTGCACCGGTCAGCAGTTCCCCGAGCGGCAGGTCGAAACCAAACAACGGCTGCGTAGAACCCGGCCCCTCGAAGCCTTGGCCTTGAATTCCATTGTTGACGATCGATTTCGGAACGTTGAGCGAAATGAAGTAGAAGGGCAGCGATACCAGTACCAGGAACAGAATTCCCAACTGCTCCGCCCTGCTGTGCCCCCAGACGTATTTGAAGAGGTTCCGCTCCATTGCGACCCGACGCTCCCCCTTTCGCTCCGGCACCCCAGACGTGGCGCGCGCCGGTCGGGCCAGCTTAGACAAAGGGTCTGCCGGGGTAAACCAGGCCCTGGAGCCACAAGAATATAGGATCATATGCCTATTTCCGGACCATGAAGCCCTATGGCAAGATCGCGCCTCGCGACTCCGGCCAGTGTGGTCTGAATCCGAGGGCAGGGGATAAGCCTCTCGCCGGTCTCGTAAGCGGGAAGAAGGGGAAGCCCGTGGGCAGTTCTCGCAAAAACAAGCGGATTCTCATCTACAGCCACGACAGCTTTGGCCTCGGCCACTTGCGTCGCTGCCGCGAGATCGCCCACAGCCTGGTCGAAGCCAACCGCAACCTTTCGGTCTTGATCCTCTCCGGCTCACCGATCATCGGCAGTTTCGATTTCCGCGCCCGCGTGGATTTTGTCCGGATTCCGGGCGTGATCAAGCTGAGAAACGGCGAGTACACCTCGCTCAAGCTCCATCTGGACATCGAGCACACGCTGGCACTGCGAGCCTCGATCATCGAACACACCGCCAAAATTTACGATCCCGACCTGTTCCTGGTCGACAAAGAGCCACTGGGCCTGCGCGGCGAGGTCGAAGCGACCCTCGATTATCTCAAGGATCACGGCGTACCCTGCGTGCTCGGCCTGCGCGATGTCATGGACGATCCGGGCCGGTTGGCGACGGAGTGGGAACGCAAGGGCGCGGTGCCCGCGATCGAGTCCTACTACGACGAAATCTGGATTTATGGACTGCCGCAGATTTGCGATCCGCTGGAGGGGCTGGTGCTGCCGGGCCGGGTGCGGCGGATGATGACCTATACCGGCTACCTCGAACGCCATCTGCCCCAGACGGTCTCTCAGCTCAGGCTCGAAAAGATTCGGGACCCCTATCTGCTGATCACCGTGGGCGGTGGCGGTGACGGAGAGCAGATCATCGATTGGGTGCTGCGGGCCTACGAGAGCGACCCGGAACTGCCCTATCCGGCGCTGCTGGTCCTCGGGCCCTTTATGGGGACGGATCTGCAGAGCGACTTCATGCAGCGGGCCGGTCGCCTGGACCGGGTCGAGGCCATTACCTTCGATACTCATATCGAAAGTCTGATGGACCGCGCCTCGGGCGTGGTCTGCATGGGGGGCTACAACACCTTCTGCGAGGTCCTATCGTTCGACAAGCCGGCCATCCTGGTGCCGCGTACCGAGCCGCGCATGGAGCAGTTTTTGCGTGCGCGGCGCGCCCAGGAATTGGGCCTCGTGCGTATGTTGGAGGACGACGGCGTTCGCGATGCCCGTGCGATGGCCACGGCGCTGCGCACCCTGCCGCAGCAGAGCCGGCCGTCCGAACGGGTGGTGCCCGGCCTGCTCGATGGAACGCAAAACGTGGTCAAATTGACGCGGCAATGGTTGCATCGGCGCCAGCGGCGTTTCGGTGTCGCCGGCCGGCCGGCCGCCGCCGCCGCGCGCGCGCGCGCCACCTGAGGCGGGTCGGCGAGGCTTGCGCGCGCGATACCAGTCATGCTTGCGCCGCCGGAGCGGGCTTACTAACGTCCCTGGATGACCGCTTTGCGCGCTCGAAACGTGCCGTGCGCCGATGCCGCGGATCGGGAACCCGCGGCCGCACCTGCGATCGCCGTGGTTCTCAAAGGCTATCCGCGGCTGTCCGAGACCTTTATCGCGCAGGAAATTTACGCCCTGGAGCGTAGAGGTTTCGATCTGCGGCTATTCAGCCTGCGGCACCCGACGGATCCTTCCATACACCCCGTGCACCGGGATATTTCGGCACCCGTCGTCTACCTTCCGGAGTATCTGTGGCGGGCGCCGCTACGGGTCCTGCGCGCCTGGATCACTGCCCGCCGGTTGCCGGGCTATCGCAGGGCGCGGCGTTTGTGGGTCGCCGATTTTCGGCGCGACCCCACGGCCAACAGAGGGCGGCGCTTCGGCCAGGCCTGGGTCCTGGCCGCGGAGCTGCCGCCGGAGGCCGGTTGGATCTACGCCCATTTTCTGCACACGCCCGCCTCGGTCGCGCGCTACGCCGCGGCCATGACCGGCCGGCCTTGGTGCTGCTCGGCGCACGCCAAGGACATCTGGACCACGCCGGAGTGGGAGAAACGGGAAAAGCTCGCCGATCTGGATTTTCTCGTCACCTGCACCGCCGTCGGACGTGACCACCTGTTGGCACTCGCCGAAGATACGCCGGGCGCCCAATCCAAGGTCCAGTTGATTTATCACGGCATCGACCTGAGCCGCCTGCCGCCACCGCCGCCCGAACGCCCCGCGCGCGACGGCGGCGACCCGGGCGACCCGATTGCCCTGCTGTCCGTGGGCCGGGCGGTCGAAAAGAAGGGCTACGGCGATTTGCTGCAAGCCCTGGCGGCGTTGCCTCGCAACCTTCACTGGCGGCTGACCCACATCGGCGGCGGACCGCTGGCTGCGTCCCTGAAGGCCGAGGCCGGCGCTCTCGGCCTGGCGGAGCGGATCGAATGGCTGGGCCCCCGGCCGCAGGAAGACGTGCTCGCCGCCTATCGGGCCGCCGACCTGTTCGTGCTGGCCAGCCGGATCGCCAGGGACGGCGACCGCGACGGCCTGCCGAACGTCCTGATGGAGGCGCAAAGCCAAGGCCTGGTATGCGTTTCAACGCGCCTCTCGGCCATTCCCGAACTGATTTGCGACGGCGAAACGGGGGTCCTCGTGCCCCCGGCGGACCCGGCGGCGCTCAGCCAGGCGCTGGTCCGCCTGATCCGGGATCCGGGCCTGCGGGCACGCCTCGGCACCGCCGGGAGCGAGGCCGTTCGCCGGGACTTCGCCATGGAGCACGGAATCGCGGCTCTGGCGCAGCGTCTGTCACCGGCTTTGGCGGCGGCGGCCCAGTGATGCGTGACCCACCGAGCACGGAGCGCGGCGCCTCGTGCTGATCGCCTTTTACGCCCCGATGAAGCCGCCGGATCATCCGGTCCCTTCGGGCGACCGCCGGATGGCTCGCCTGCTGATTCAGGCGCTGGAGCGCGCCGGGCACCGCGTCGAACTTGCCAGCCGCTTTTGCAGCCGCGACCCGCAGGGCGACCCCGAACGTCAATCCCGCCTATCCCGCATCGGCCAGGGTCTGGCGCGGCGCGCCTTGCGACGCTACCGCGCGCGGCCGTCCGCCCAGCGGCCCGATGCGTGGCTGACTTACCATCTCTACTACAAGGCGCCGGACTGGATCGGGCCGCGGGTCGCCGAAGGGCTTTCCATCCCCTACCTGGCCGCCGAGGCCTCCGTCGCGCCGAAGCGGGCCGGTGGGCCCTGGGACCTCGGGCACCGGGCCACGCTGGCGGCGCTCGAGACATCGTCGGCGGTGATCACGCTCAACCCGGACGACGAGCCCTGCCTGCCCGAGGGCTGCAAGATCCACCGCCTGCGGCCGTTCCTGGAGGCGGCGCCCTACCGGGCCGCCGCGGCCGAACGGCCGCGCCACCGGGCCGCCGTGGCGCACCGCTATGCAATGGATCAGGCCGTGCCCTGGATTCTCGCCGTCGGGATGATGCGGGCGGGCGACAAGACAGCCTCCTACCGCCTTCTGGCGGAGACCGCCGCAGAGCTACAGGACGTGGCTTGGCAGCTCCTGATCGTGGGCGACGGACCGTCGCGGCGCGAGGTGATGGACTGTTTCGCGGCCGTTTCATCGAGTGGCGCGGGGGACCGCGTTCGCTTCGCCGGCCAGCTCGACGCTAGTGAGCTGAGCCCAATTCTGGCGGCCAGCGATGTCTACGCCTGGCCGGCCGTGCGCGAGGCCTACGGCATGGCCCTGCTCGAAGCACAGGCCGCCGGGGTCCCGGTCGTGGCCGGGAACTACGGTGGCGTCGCCTCGATCGTCGAGGACGGACAAACGGGCCTGTTGGCCGCCCCCGGCGACCGGACCGCGTTCCGGGACGCATTACGCGGCCTGTTGTGCGACGCGGTGCGACGCGAGCAGATGGGCCATGCCGCCCTCGCGAAAGTCGCGGCGCTGCACGATCTGGACCGGGCGGCCGATGAATTCGATCGGATTCTCCGGGCGGCGCGGACGGAACCGTGACCGCGCGCGCGGATCAAGCCGGCGATGGCGCGGCAACGCCGCTCGTCCTCCTGCGTCACGGCCCCACGGATTGGACCGCCGACGGGCGCCTCCAGGGCCGCAGCGACCGCCCGTTGAGCGCCGAGGGGCGGGCGCGGGTGCGGCGCTGGCGCCTGCCCGCCGAGGCCGGCCGCTACCGCTGGGTTACCAGTCCGTTACGCCGGGCGTGGGAGACCGCGGCGCTGCTGGGTCATGGCGATGCGGCGATCGAGGCGACCCTGATCGAGACCTCCTGGGGCGACTGGGAAGGCCAGCGCCTGGCCGACCTGCGGGCACGGCTGGGCACCGAAATGGCCGTCATGGAGGCGCGCGGCCTGGATTTCCAGCCACCGGGCGGCGAGAGTCCGCGCCAGGTCCAGAGGCGCCTCGAACCCTGGTTCGCCGACCTCGGCGCGGACGGCCGGGCGGCCGTGGCGGTCTGCCACAAAGGGATCCTCCGGGCCACCTACGCCTTGGCGACGGGCTGGGACATGCGCGGCGACCCCCCCGCCAAGCTGGCCGCCGACTGCGCGCACAGCTTCCTGGTCGCAACCGATGGCGGCGTGACCCTCGACCGGATCAATATCCCGCTGCTGCCATGACCGAGCGGACCGATATTCTGTTCTACGTCCAGCACCTGCTCGGAATCGGGCACCTGCGCCGTGCCGCGGCCATCGCGCGGGCACTCGACGCGCGCCGCCTCCGGGTCGATTTCGTGTCCGGCGGACTGCCGCTAACGGACCTCCAAATCGGCGGGGCGCGGCTCGTCCAGCTGGCGCCGCTGCAAAGCCGCGACGAAGCCTTTTCGGCGCTGGTCGATGCCCAGGGCCGGGCCGTCGACGACGACTGGAAGGCGGCGAGGGCCGGGAAACTTCTGGCCGCCTTCCAAACCGCGCGCCCGAAAGTGATCATGACGGAAATGTTCCCCTTCGGGCGGCGCCAGATGCGCTTCGAGCTGGTTCCTCTTCTGAAGGCGGCGCGTGCGCAGACCCCACCGCCCACCGTCGTCTGCTCGGTCCGCGATATTCTCAACCGCCAACAAAAACCGGAGAAGATCGATCGGATCGTGGACACCCTGAACCGCTATTTCGACCGGGTTCTGGTTCACGGCGATCCGCACTTGCTGTCGCTCGACGACACGTTCCCGGACCTCGCCCGCGTCAACCCCCCCGTCGAATACACCGGCTACGTCGTGACGACGCCCCCGGCGCGGGCGCGGGCCATCAAAGGCGGGGCGCCAGCGCCCGAAGGCGAGGTGATCGTATCGACCGGCGGCGGCCGGGTGGCCGCAGCGCTGATCGAAGCCGCGTTGGCGGCACGGCCCCGCGGACCGCTCCGCGATGTCCCTTGGCGCATACTCATCGGTCCGGGCCTGCCGGCCGAGGCCTTCGAAGCCCACGTCCGGCGCGCGCCGCCCGGCGTGGTGATCGAGCGCGCCCGTCCGGACTTTCAAGGCCTGCTCGCCCGCAGCCGCCTGTCGATCAGCCAGGCCGGCTACAACACGGTCTTGGAGGTCCTGCGGGCCGGCTGCCCGGCCGTCGTCGTGCCCTTCGCCGCGGCCGGGGAGACAGAGCAAAGCCAGCGGGCCCGGCTGCTGGCGGATCGAGGCGCGTTGACCGTGGTCTCGGAATCGGACCTCTGCGCCGAAGCGCTCGACCAAGGCATCCGCCAAGCCTTGGACCAAGCCAAGGACGGGCCCGATGGCGGTTTATCCCTGCAAATGGATGGTGCGGAGACAACGGCACGCATCCTGGCGCACACGCTTGATATACTGCCCGGGTGAGTACCTGGCGCGAACTAGAGCAAGAACTGGAGGCGTGGGCGCGCAGCGGGCGTGGGCGCCCCCGGTGGTGGGGGGCCCCCCCCCCGCGG
>JAZFZX010000120.1:0-7660 GCA_036444135.1 Kiloniellales bacterium
ACTTGGCGATCACCACGTGGTCGTGAACGACGATGCCCAGCTTGCCGGCGGCCTCGACGATCTCGCGGGTCATGTCAATGTCGGCCTTGGACGGCGTCGGATCGCCCGAGGGATGGTTGTGGACCAGGATGAGCGCGGCGGCGCTGAGCTCGAGCGCCCGGCGGACCACCTCGCGCGGGTAGACCGGCGTGTGGTCGACGGTGCCGCGCTGCTGGGTCTCGTCGGCGATCAGCCGGTTCTGCCGGTCGAGAAACAGCAGGTGGAAGCGCTCCACCTTCTCGTGGCCCAGCGTGATGCGGCAGTAGTCCAGCAGCTTGTTCCACGAGCCCAGGACCGGCTGTCCCATCACCTCTTCACGCGCCAGGCGCCGTGCCGCTTCCGGCACGATCTTGAGCACCCCGATCGAGGCGTCGCCCATGCCGGGCACTTGGGCGAGCTCCGCGGGCTCGGCCGACAGCACCGCCGACAGGCTGCCGAATCGTTTCAGCAGCGCCTTGGCCAGAGGCTTCACGTCCGACCGCGGTTTGGCACCGAACAGTAGGAATTCGAGCACCTCGTAATCGGCCAGCGCATGGCCGCCCTTCTCCAACAGCCGCTGGCGCAGGCGCACGCGGTGTCCGTGGTAATGCGGTTTGTCGTCGCTCATCGCGGACTCTCGGCGCGCCCGGGCGCCAGACCGGCGGATCGATACGACGGCAGCGCGGCGGGCGCAGCGCTCAAGACATTTTCCATTGCGATATGAAACCCGGAAGCACGGTCAATGAAAAGCCATGTGTGCGCAATCGTGTTAGGCTCGCCTCGTGGACCTGATGATAGCGTTGCGTTTCCGCACACGAAGACAGGGAGAACAGAGAAATGGCAGAGAGCGTTTACAAGGTCATCGAACTCGTGGGTACCAGCACGGAGTCGTGGGAGAAGGCCGCCGCGGCCGCGGTCGATAGGGCGGGTCAGAGCCTGCGGGATCTGAGAATTGCCGAGATCGCCGAGCTCGACATGCAGATCAAGGATGGGCGGGTCGATTGCTACCGTGCCAAGGTGAAGGTCTCGTTCAAGTACGGAGACAGCTCCTGAGACTGGGCTCTCGGGCGGTTTGAACGGCGCGATCCGATGGGCGGCTCAGCCTTCATACGGCGGCTGATACCAGCCCTTGGGGGACAGGGTGAAGACCTCGTAGCCATCGGCCGTGACTCCTAACGAGTGCTCGAACTGGGCTGACAGCGAACGGTCGCGGGTGACCGCCGTCCAGCCGTCCTCGAGGATCTTCACCTGCGGCCTGCCGGCGTTGATCATGGGCTCGATCGTGAAGAACATGCCCTCGCGCAGCACTATGCCCTGGCCCGGGGTCCCGAAGTGCAGCACGCTGGGCGCCTCGTGAAACACCAGGCCCAGCCCGTGGCCGCAAAAATCCCGGACCACCGAGAAGCCTTGGCCTTCCGCGTGGCTCTGAATGGCGTGGCCCACGTCGCCCAGGGTGGCGCCGGGCTTGACCGTCTCGATGCCGCGCCACATCGCCTCGAAGGTGGCCTCCACCAGGCGCCGGGCCCGCACCTTGGTCTGGCCGATGTAGAACATGCGGCTGGTGTCGCCGTGCCAGCCGTCGAGGATCACGGTGACGTCGATGTTGATGATGTCGCCGTCCTGCAACCGCTTCTTCTCGCTCGGGATGCCGTGGCAGACGACGTGGTTGACCGACGTGCAGATCGACTTGGGAAAGCCGCGGTAGCCGAGCGGCGCGGGGATGGCGCCGTGCGTGACGATGAGCTCGTGGCACAGACGGTCCAGCTCCTCTGTGCTGACGCCGGGCCCGACGTGGGGCACGATGTAATCCAGGGTCTCGGCGGCGAGCCGCCCCGCCTTGCGCATGGCGGCGAAGTCGTCGGCCGTGTGAATGGTGATTTGCTGTTCCTCGGCGCTCACCCGGTACGCCGCGTCACGAGATCCCGTGCTGGTCATGCCCTACCTCTCAGAAGCCCGCCGGTCATCCGGCGAGCGGAATGGCTTTGTCCAATTCAATGGCCTCGACGCCGACATTGCAACCGTAGCACAAGACCGCCACGCCGCGCCCCCGGGCCTCTACGAACGCGCGCGCGTAGACCGGGTCGATGTCGCCGGCGATCTCCAGATGGCGGCAATCCGTGCGTTGCACCAGGAACAGCAGAACGGCCCGCGCGCCGGCTTCGGCGGTGACGGCCAGCTCTTCCAGATGTTTGGCGCCCCGGGCCGTCACGGAGTCCGGGAATTCGGCCGCGACGGAACCTCGCTTGAGGGTGACGCTCTTGATCTCGACGTAGCAGGACGGGCGGCCGCCGCCATCCAGCAGCAGATCGATTCGGCTGTTGCGGCCATAGGGTACTTCGCGGCGCAACGCGTCGTAGCCGGCGAGTTCGGCAATCCTGCCGGCCTGCCAGGCCTCGGCGGCGATCGCGTTGGTCCGGTTGGTGTTGATCCCGACCAGAGATTGGCCATCGTCCACCAGTTCCCAGGTATAGGGCAGCTTGCGTTTGGGGTTGGCGCTGCGCGACAGCCAGACCGCCATGCCCGACTCGGCCAGACCCATCATTGAGCCGGGATTCGGGCAATGCGCGGTGACGACTTCACCATTTTGTAACTCGATATCCGATAGGAATCGTTTGTATCGTCGGATCAGACGGCCGGGAATCAAGGCTTCTGCGAATCTCATGGCGCCTAGGTAATCGGATGTTGCGGGGCTTTCAAGCCGGCCGGGCTTGCATCGGACGCCCGCGGGATACACCCTATGGCCTAAGACGGCCTTCGCATTCGAAGGGTTCGAGACAATGAAACTGCCGATCGTCACCTTTGCGGGGCTATTTGCTCTGTTCCTGGCCGGCTGTTCATCGGGATCGTCGGGATACTCTGGATCCTTGGGATCCTCGGGCGGCAGCGCGCTGCCGCCGCCCGACCCGATGGTGGCACCGCCCGTGAGCGAAAGCGGCGAGGCAACCGGCGTGGTCGCCGAAACATCGGTTGCGGTGGAGTCCTCTCCCTCGGAACCGGTCGTCGGCACGGGGGCCGTGATTTCGATTCCGGAAGCCGGAGGCTGGACCAATCTCAGTATTCCCTTGAGCCAGTATCAGACCGACATCGATGCCTGCTTCAGCTATGCCTCGGCTCAGATCGACCGTGATACGCTGATCGACTACGACCGCCAGCAGGTCCGGGACGTCGATGATCAGGTCCAGGGCATGGCGGCCCTTTCGCGCCGGGTCGACTACTACACCGCAAAGCGCCGCCGCGGTTCGCTGTTCGATTCCTGCATGGCAAGCAAGGGCTATACGAAAACCTGAACGGACGGCCGGGCGCCGCGATAGCCAGGGCCGCTGTGGGCCGAATTCCCATGTCGCAACGGACCGTCACCGCCTGCGTCCTGATCATCGGCAACGAAATCCTGTCCGGCCAGACCCAGGACACGAACCTGGCCTATCTCGGCGAGCAGCTGAACGCGCTCGGGATTCGCATCCGCGAAGCCCGGGTGATTCCGGATGACGAAGACATGATCGTGACGGCCGTGAACCAGGCGCGCCGCGCCTTCGATTATGTCTTCACCACGGGCGGCATCGGGCCGACCCACGACGACATCACGGCAGCCGCGGTCGCCAAGGCGTTCGGCGTGCCGTTGATCCTCAATGCGCAGGCCCGCGCCATTCTCGAGGCCGCCTATCCGCCCGGCGAGCTCAACGAGGCGCGTCTCCGCATGGCCCGGACGCCGGAGGGTGCCTCGCTGGTCGAAAACCCGATCAGTGCCGCCCCTGGCTTCCAGATGGAAAATGTCTTCGTAATGGCGGGGATACCGAAAGTCGCGCAGGCCATGTTCGAGAGCCTCCGCCACACGTTGTCGGGTGGGGCGCCGCTGCTCTCGCGGGCGGTCGTCGCCGAGCTGCCGGAAGGCAAGATGGCCGACGGCCTGGCCGCCGTGCAGGCGGCCTATCCCGATGTCGAGATCGGCAGCTACCCTTTCTATCGCGAAGGCCGCTACGGTGCCCGGCTGGTGCTGCGGTCGACAGAGGCCGGGCGCCTGGCCGCCGCCGGCGACGAGGTCGAATCGCTGGTGCGGTCCCTGGGCGCGGAACCGCGCGGCGACACCGGGTGAGCCGTTCACCGCGGTCCAGCCTGATTTCAAATGTCGTTTAATCGAGAGCGCAAGCGTGCGCGCCGAGTTTATACCAACGGTCCTAGATATTAACCCATTTCATGGGCACGAAATCGGTTCGTCCGGGCGGGCGCGGCGTGACGCGCGATGCTGGGACATCGGGCCAGCGCCGTAACGCACCCGGCGGGCCGATTTGCCCCACCGCAGGCCGGGCGCTTTTGGCCGCCGGAGGCGTCGCTCGTCGCTTGAAGTGGACGGCACTACGGCGCGACTCGCTCCTAGCCGGCGAATCAAAATCGCCGCGGTGAAATAGGTCAATATCTAGGACCGTTGGTGTTAGCGGGCGACGCCCAGGTCCTTGAGGCGCCGATCGGCCCATTCGTGCTTGTGGGCCGCGGCGCGCCGGTACCAATTGACGGCTTCGCTCAGGTCGCGCTCGACGCCCCAGCCGTGTTCGTACATCTGGCCGAGGTTGAATTCCGCATAGCTGTAGCTCTGTTCGGCGGCCAGGCGGAACCAATGGAGCGCCTGGTCGAAGTCGCGCGCGACCCCGCGTCCCTGCCGGTAGAGGTAACCCAGGTCATTCATGCCGTTCAGGTGGCCCTGTTCGGCGGCCTTGCGGTGCCAAAGGGCGGCCTCGGCGACATCCGCCTCGGTGCCTTCGCCCCGCTCCAGCATCCAGCCGAGGCGGTTTTGGGCGCCGGCGTGCCCGCGCTTGGCCGCCTTGCGGTAATAGCGCAAGGCCTGGCGCAGATCCTTGCTGACGCCATAGCCGTGGTAACAGCGTTCGGCTCTTTGAAACAGCGCCTCCGGGTGGCTGGACAGGCCACTCATGAGGCGCACCATGAAGCCGGCCTCGCCGGGCGCCCGGCCCGCGGCTACGTCCTGTGGCGAATCGGTCGCCGAGTCAGGATCGTCGCTGGCGCCGAGTTCATCCGGCGGTTCCGGCGTGTCTGCGTCCGGCGCATCGGGGTCCGGTGCATCGGGGTCCGGCGCATCGGGGTCTGGCGCATCTTCGTCCGGGGTCTCCGGCGGGCCGGCGGCAGCGCCATCGGTCTCGGCGCTCGCGGCCGGCTCTTCCTCGCCCCGGTCGGCGACCAGGCTGAGCTTGGGCCGGCGCGGGCCTGCCTCACGCACGCCGGCCGCCGCCGGCCTCTCGCCGGTGGCTACGATGGACACCCGAATGCGGTCGTCGAGGTCCGCATCGAGGGTCGAGCCGAAAATCATGTTGACCGACGAATCGATCCGTTCGCCGATGGTGCCGACGGCGCTTTCGATTTCGTGCAACGTGAGGTCATCCCCGCCCGAGACGTTGACCAGCAGCGCCCGCACCTCCTCGATCGCCAGGCCCTCGAGGAGGGGATTGGCGATGGCGGCTTCGGCCGCCGCGACGGCGCGGCCGGCGCCCTTGGCTTCGCCGGCGCCCATCATCGCGCGACCCATGCCCGAGACGACCGCGCGCACATCGGCAAAATCGAGGTTGATGAGCCCGGGCCGCACGATCAGGTCACTGACCGCCCGGACCGCGTCCTGGAGCACGCGGTCGGCCATGCGGAAGGCCTGCGCGAAGGTGGTCTCTTTGTTGGCCACCTGGAACAGGTTCTGGTTCGGAATAACCAGCAAGGTGTCGAGATGGCGGTGCAGCTCCTGCAGGCCGGTTTCGGCCACGCGCATGCGTTTGGGGCCTTCGAAGGTGAAAGGCTTGGTCACTACGCCGACGACGAGGCTGCCGTTTTCGTGGGCGGCCTGCGCGATCACCGGCGTGCTGCCGGTGCCCGTGCCGCCACCCATGCCGGCGGTGATGAAGACCATGTGAAAGCCTTCGAGTGCGGCCCGTAGCTCGTCCAGCGTCTCCTCGGCCGCAGCCCGGCCCACATCGGGCTGCGAGCCGGAGCCCAGGCCGTGGGTCACCCCGCGGCCCATCTGGATCAGGGTCTTGCAGCGCGAGCGGCCGAGCGCCTGGGCGTCGGTATTGGCGACCAGAAATTCGACGCCCTGTAATTTGGCTTCGATCATATTGTTGACGGCGTTGCCGCCGGCGCCGCCGACGCCGAGGACCGCGATTCGGGGAAGGTACGGATCCGTTGTTTCCGGGACCTTCAAGCGCAGGGCCATAGAGATTTCCCCGACTTTCTGCCGGCCGGGCGCCAGGGCCAGCCCGCCATAATTCGATTCGCTGCAACAGGTGATGGCATATTATGATTCCGCAGCCAAGATCTTTTGAAGACGAGGCCGAAGCCCATCAGTAGCGTGCAAGGACTCGAACGACTCTCCTCATCGCGTGCGGAAGTCGATTTTTTGATTCACTCTCCGAAACCTTGGCAGGGCCTCTGAAGAACGCGCCGCGCCTGATTTATAGGCGGTCAGCGCCGTTCCTTTCGGGGCCCGCCTCGCCGCCGCCGTCTCTATGGTGCCGCCGCATGAGCGGCGCCTGCAGCACGGCGAACAGAAAGGTCAGGCCCAGGATGCCGAACACCTTGAAGGCGACCCAGACATCGGTGCTCTGGGTGCGCCAGACGGCTTCGTTCAGCCCCGCCATGACGGCGAAAAACAGACCAAAGCGCAGCGTGAGCCGGCGCCAACCCTCGTCGTCCATGGGCCAAGCGGCGCCCATCAGCGGTTTGAGCAGCGGCCGCCCGGTCGCGAGCCCGCCCAGCAGAATGGCGGCGAACAGGCCTTGGACGACCGTCGGCTTCATCTTGATGAAGGTCTCGTCCTGGAGCCACAGGGTGAGCCCGCCGAACACGCCGACCACGGCGGCGGTGACCAGCGGCATCAGCGGCACGCGCCGGGCGACGGCGAGCGAAAGCCCGAGCGCGACCACCGTCGCCGCCATGAGGGCCGCGGTCGCCCACAGCAAATTCGTGCCGGCGTAGGCCGCAAAGAAGACCACAAGCGGCCCGTACTCGGTGACGGGTTTGAGCCAGGATGGTACTGCTCTCGCGGTCATGCTTCGCACCGTGTCTGACAGCGGACCGCGCGGACCGCTTGCCGCTGCTAGCTTGCCGGTGCTTTGCCTGCGTGGCAACGCGGCCGCCGGCGGGGCGTGACAAGCCGTAGCCGTGAGGCTATCAGGGGGAGGACGGGGGCGCCAGAAGGCGGGGAGGCCGAGCGTGGCGGGACAGGAGCTCAAGAGCGGCGGACAACTGTTGGTCGATGCCTTGCGGATGCACGGCGCCGATCACGTCTTCTGTGTGCCGGGCGAAAGCTATCTCGCGGTGCTCGACGCGCTGTACGACGCACCGGAAATCGCGGTCACGGCCTGCCGCCAGGAAGGCGGGGCGGCAATGATGGCCGAAGCCGCCGGCAAGCTGACCGGCCGTCCCGGGATTTGCATGGTCACCCGCGGCCCCGGCGCCACCAATGCCTCTGCCGGGGTGCACATCGCCTTCCAGGACTCGACGCCGATGATCCGGTGCATTGGCCAGATCGCCCGCGGCGTGACCGAGCGCGAGGCCTTCCAGGAGATCGACTACCGGCGCATGTTCGGCGAGATGACCAAATGGGTGGCGCAGATCGACCAGGCCGAGCGCGTGCCCGAGTTCTTGGCCC
>JAZFZX010000121.1:0-6863 GCA_036444135.1 Kiloniellales bacterium
TCATGCAGGGCCTGTCGGAGCAGGCCGAGCGCGCGCCGGCGGCGGTGGCCGAGGCCTAATACCAACGATCATAGATATCGACCGATTTCACCGCGGCGATTTTGGCGCGCCGGCTAGGAGCGAGCCGCGCCGTAGTGCCGGACACTTCAAGCGACGAGCGACGACGCCGGCGGCCAAAAGCGCCCGGCCTCAAGGTGGTGCAAATCGGCCCGCCGGGTGCCCAATGGAGTCCGGGCACCGCTCGCCCGATGTCCCGGCATCGCGCTTCACGCCGCGCCTGCCCGGACGAACCGATTTCGTGCCCATGAAAGGGGTCGATATCTAGAACCGTTGGTATAAAACCAACGATTTCCCTACCGGAACGCGCCCTTGCGATAGAGGCGCCAGAACAGAACGCTCGACGCCAGGATGGGATGGCGGCGCTGCCAAGGCGTAAGGTTCTGGCGCACGCCCGAATGGCGTTCGATTTTCCACAAGAGATAGCTGGCGCCATCCTTGAAGGTGAAGGCGCCCTTCATGAGCCGCAGGACCGAGAGCAGCTTGCCGAGCCAGCGCCGGCGTCGCCAACGCGCCGCTGCGCGATGGGCCGCGCCGGCCGACGGTGCGTCCTGGTGCGGTGCCTGTGACAGCAGCAAAGCCGCGAGGCGATCGTAGCGCTGGGCGAACCTGTCATAAATCTCCGCCGACCGGTTCGCGCGCTCGGACCTGAGTTCAGTGCGGTAGCTTTCCTGGAAGGCGCGCCGGAACAGCTCCTGCGCCGATAGCGGCTCGGACAGCAGCGGCAAAGCCTCCTGCGCGGTGGTTGCGACGGCCTGGGACATGGCGGTGCACAGCCGCGCGCGCATCTGCGCGTCGCGCGCCCAAACGAGCCGGACGGGTTGGGCGAAACGGGCCCAGAAATAGGACTGCAAGGTGCGGGGTGAGACCAGTCTCTCCAGGTGCGTCAGCGATAAAATTGCGTATTTGGCCCGCACCACCTGCTCGGCAAACGGGGTCTCGATATAGAAGACGTTGGGGGGCAGTGTGGCGTTTGCCACGCGCAGCAGCGGGTTGCGGTAGGTCTCGGTGTAGCTCTCGACCAGCAGATAGAGATCGGCAACGCCGTCCAGGTCCGCGCCGCCGGGAAGGCAGCTGCCGTAGAACAGAACCCCGGCAACCGCTGGCCCATGGCGTTCGCGCGCGGCTTCGGCCACCGCCTGAATCGCGGCGGGGACCGGCGTGTCGATCTCCTGCCCTATCATCGCCTCGATCTCGGCCGCTGGACCGGTCATGGTCGCCTGTCCTCCTCCGGCAGCGGACCCTAACATTGCACGAAATCGACCGGCTCGGGCGCGGTGATCACCAGCGGCCCGCCGGCGGGCGGATCGAACAGTTGCCCGTCCAGCGTGAAGCGTCCTTCCAGCTCCAGGTGCACCTGATGGGCGGCACGGCTGGTATAACCGTCCGGCGGCAGCTTTCGCTCATTGCCGCCGTACATGATCCACGGCGCCCAACGCAGCAGCCGCTTCGGCGGATGGCCGACCGCCGTGAAGCGCACCGGACCGCCATGTTGGTTCCAGTAAGGCCGCGAACCCAATACCAAGCGGTCGAGGGTCGTCGCCAAGACGAGCAAACGCTCGCCGGTGCATGCCGGCCCGTTGTCGATAGAGACGGTGACCGTCTCGCCGGAGAAGACATCGCTGCCGTCACCGCCGAACGCCCTGCCGAAGAAGAGGCCAAGAAGCGTCAGCCCGGCGGCCCAATCCGCCCGCGCCCGCAAGGGGTGGATCTTGGCGTGACAGTATTCGATGGCGCGATAGATTCCACTGGCGCCAAAAAACATGCCGCGCTGGGGCGGAAAGCCGGGCACGTTCTGCAGCCGCAAGGCATGCCGTTTGACCAGGTACCGGTCGATTTCCCGCTGTTCGGCGGATCGCGCGAGGCGTGCGAGCGCCTGTGCCGGCCGGCCATGCAGGCCGACATCCGCCGCGGTCATATTGGTGGTTCCGCCCCGCAGCAGCGCGAGCGCCGGCAGCTTCGCGAAGGGCCGCCGTTCCAACAAGTCCGTCAGGACGGCCTGAACCGTCCCGTCGCCGCCGTTGACCGCGACGACCCCGACCCCGCGGTCCGCGAAGTCCGTCAACGCCTGTCCCAGGTCCGCCATGTCCGAGAGCGGCCGGTGGATTATTCCCGACGCCTGCGCTGCCGCGTCGATCTCCGACAGGCCCCGCTTGTTCTGCCGGCTTCCGCGGTTGCTGAGCAGCCCTATCTTGATCATGGCTGCCCCAACCCGCCCGCACCCGCCGCTTTACGGGCGCCGTCGGCCAGAGGATTGCCGGCGATGCGCGCGACGGCCGGCACCGGGCGCCGGCCATGAGGCGCGCTCCTTGCCCACGGAAATGCCGGGCGCGCCATCAGGCCACGTGCCGCCCCCGGCGCCGGGCCGACTGGAGGATCTCATGTTCAAGGAGGAACCGCCCGATCAAGGCCGACAGCACCACGACGGGCGCCCAGGCGGCGAGCCACGGGGGCAGAAGCCCCGCTTCGCCCATGGCCGTGCTGACGCCGGTCAGGATGAATGCACCGAACCCTATCGAGATGCCGAGCACAAACAGCCAGCCGAAGGATCCGGTTCGCGAGTAGGAGGGAATCAGGGACATGCTCAAAAGCAGCATCAGCAAGGGCTGCAAGGCGGCGACCAGCCGCCCGTGATACCAGGTGCGGTAGATGTTGACAGGACGCTGTCCGTAGCCGGCCTTTTCGATCACCTGCGAAAGCTGTGCCAGGCTCAGGTCCCTCGGCTCCCAGGACAGAATCTCGACCATCTGAAAGTCGATCCGGCCCTGCCAGTGGAATTCAGGCAGGGTCCCGACGGTACCGTCAGCCGCGTCTTGGGTGACAACGTCTTGGAGGAGCAGGCCGCTCGCAACGCGGTGGGCCCGCGGTGCGTCGATACGTTTCAGCAGCAACCCGTCCTCGCTACGCTGGAAGATCGTCAGGTCCGCGAAGCTGTAGCTACCCGGTCGCGGGCTTTTCATGCGCACCACGTCGTCGCCGCTGTAGAGCCAGAGCCATTCACCGGAGTCCCGTGTCAGACTCCCTTTTTCGTAAACGCCGACCCCCCAGGCATAGAGCTCTTTGACGGCGTGCGGCACGACCCGGTCGTCCAGCACGAACTGCAATGCGACAAGTGGCAGGCCCGCCAGAAGAACACAGCGGAGGAGCCCGGCCGGCGATAGGCCGGTGTTCAGGATCGCGATCAATTCCATGTGCCGGTGCAGGGTGCTGATGGTCAAAAGCCCGGCTATCAGAGCGGCCACGGGCATCAGCGTGGAGAGGAAGGTGGGCAGGCGGAGGACTGAATAGCGCAGCAGGCCCTGCCAGGGCACTTCGCTGGTTTCGGTCACATCCTTCGCCGTTTCCATGAGGTCGGCCGCCACGGCAAAGAGCGAGATGCCCAAGAGGATCACGATGAATCTCGCGAGAAATTGTCGGGTGAGGTAGCGAGCCAGGGTGTTCATCGGCTGATACGGCCCAGGCCGTTTCGCGCGGCGACGTCGGCGACGCGGTCGGCTAGGCGCTCCAAGGTCCGGATCGCCAAGGGCTGTCCAGCAAGGAAGGCCGCCCGGTAGAACAAAAAGCCGGATCCTGTAAGGAAGATGACGAGCGGCGTCCAAAGTGCGAGCCACGGCTCGAGTAGTTCGTGCGCGACGCTCCGCTCGCCGAACTGCAGGATCTCGTTGAAGAGGATGAGCAAGCCCCCGCCGATGGCGACGCCGTAGAAACGCCCGCTGCGCCGCCGGCCGAGCGCCAGCGATACGGCGAGAAACGGCAAACCGATGATCGACAGCAGGCGCACGATGCGGGCGTGAAACTCGGAGACGAGGTTCGGCCCCAATCCGGGCCTGGGCGGTGCGTGCCGCAACTGCCAAAGCTCGTACAAGGTGAACTCGCGCTCGTCGCGGCCCCGCGCGCGGAATGGGCCGTAGTCCGCGTCGCCGAGCGAGAGCCGCAGCTCGTCAAAATGCAGAACCGAACCTCCTGCCCCGGGATCCTCCTTCGGAACCGTCATGCGCACCCCATCGTAGAGATGGGCAATCGCGGGTTGCCCCAGCGCCTGAGTGTCGAGCGCGCCGCGTTTGGCCGTGGTCACAGCCGTACCGCCCTCGGCATCGTCTTCGTAGATGAAGATGCCGTTGTAGCGTTCGCGGTCCAGGCTGATCGTCTCGACGAGAAAGGTCACCTCGCCGTTCGAGATGAAGACGCCTTCTTTGGCGGAGGCATAAAGAATCGGATTCTTCAGCGCGGAGACGAGCGCCCGATAGGCATAACGGGTGTGCGGCTGGACGTAATTGATGATGACCGCGGCAATCATGAAAATGCCGACGGTCACCACGATCAACGGCCGGACGAGCTGATGCAGGCCGATCCCGGCTGCGAGAAAGGCGTCGAATTCGCTTTCCCGGCTCAGGCGATTGAAGGTCAGGAGAATCGCAAGAAAGAACGCGAACGGCAACGCCAGGCCCAGATAGTGCGGCGCCAGATAGGCCAGCATGCGGGCCACGTAATACAACGGCCCGCTGTTGCCCAGGACCAGGTCGAGGACCCGCAGCATGCGCTCGACCAGAAGGATCAGCAGGGCGATGAGAAGGGTCGCCGCCAGCGGCGGAAAGATCTGATTGAGGATATAGCGGTCGAAAACCGTCACGGCTGATCCCTGCGGATCGATTTACCCGGAATCTTTGAATACCCCAACAAGGCGGCGTTTCCTAGGATCACGCGTCCATGGACGCGGCGTGCTCGCGGACGACGAGGAGGTGCCGCTCGGTTCCAGGCCCGAATTTCCCCGATGACTGCTGATAGCCGCGGGTGCGCACCGTCAGGCGCCAGCCCTCCGGGGCTTGCTCCAATTCGAACAGGTGATAATGGGCTGCCGGCTTGCTGCCGTGGGCCAGCGCCGAGGCGGAGGGGACTCCGAAGACGGGTATGGGGCCCCCGGCCCCTGCGATCTCCCCGTTCGAGAATATGTGATCGTGGCCGTGTAGGATCAGCTCGGCGCCCGCGCGGGCGAGCACGGCGTGCAGCGCGGCGCTGTCGGTCAGCCGCTTGCGATGGCCGGTTCCTTCACCGAGCGGCGGGTGATGGACCAGGATAACGCGAAAGCAACCTTCGCGTTCGAGCGCGTGCAGTTGCTTTTCGAGCCGGTCCAACTGTTGCGGCCCCAGCTGTCCGGTGGCCATGCCCGGGGGCGATGGGACGGCGCTCGATGTTCCGACGATAGCGAGCGGCCCACGCCGCCGCACCAGAGGAAAATCCGCGAAATCCTCCGGCACCCGCGCGGGGCCGTTCCCGTCCTCGCTGCTCATGTAATCGCGCCAATGGCGCCAAGTCTCGGCCCAGGGCACGCGGACGTAGGCGTCGTGGTTGCCCGGCACGACGGTGACGCGGTCGGCCGGGCCCAACCGGTCGAGCCAGCGCAGGGCCGTTTCAAACTCCGCCGGCAGCGAGATGTTGACCAGGTCGCCGGTCACGACCACATGGTCCGGCCGCTGGGCCGACAGGTCGTCTGTCAGGCTTTCGAGGACATCCAGGCGGTGGATCCGCTTGCGGTGTCTCTGCCAGGACAGATAGCCCAGCAGACGCTTGCTCATGAGGTCGCCCACCGCCGGCCGCGCCAAGGGCGGCACGTGCGGATCAGAAAGATGAGCCAGCGTGTACATGGTCTTGCTCTTGGTCTTGCTCTCGCCGCCGGAGGATTTGTTCTACGAGCGCCAGATCGTCCGGCTTGTCCACATCTATCGCGGCCTCGGCAAATGGTACGTCCACCACTGCCGCCCGCGTTCCCAACACCCGTGACACACGGCCCATGGCCCGCTCGACGGTGAGCCAGCCACCAAGATAAGCGCCCAGGTTCCAGATCCCAAAAGCGCGGGCGATGCGCCAGGGCCGTTTGCGCTGGTGTTCTACCCGGCGCCAGAAATCCACGGCCTGTAGGCCGGCGGATGTGCGGACGGCGAACAGATTGGCGCCGCTGCGGGGGCCGTCCCGGAACTTCAGGTAGGTGCGCCGGGTCTGCGGGTAGGCGGCCGTGATGACCCGAGCGGGGGTCAATCCGGCGACGATGTCGGCCTCTATCGACACACAGGCAGCGCAGAAGTGATCGACGATGGCGGCGGTCAGCAGCGGATGATCCGCAGTGGTGACCAGCAGGGGGAAGGGGTCTTCGAGCGCCTCGACGGCGGTCAATACGCTGGTCGCGGGGGTGGCTGCGCAGGGCACGATTTCCAAGCTTTTCCGGTCTTGATTCGGGTCGAGGACCGGTACCTCCTGGTCGGCCTCCGCCGGGCTCATGGAGACGACGATACGGCCGACGGCGGTGCTATCGGACAGCGCTTGGACGACGCGCACCAGCATGGGCACGCCAGCCGCCGGCACCCAGCATTTCTGGCGGACCCCGGCGGCGGCGGCGACTGGATTGTCGCCGCCCCGTTCGCCGGCCAGAACCAGGGCCGTGTAGAGCGGCTGGCCGCTCGAGCTTGCCGAGGCGTTCACACCAGATCCTTTTGGTACAAACGATACGTCTTATGGGGCTTGGCGCCCAGCATCTCGATGATCCGCCGGACCCGGCGGTTGTCCTCGAAGACCCAGGACAGCTCTCCGCATTTGGTGCCCCGCGCCTGATGATAACGGCCCACCGCGTCGATCACCCCCAGGGCCAGGGCGAAGCCCAACGGCCCGTTCTGATAACGCCGCCGCACGCCCATCAGCGGCATGCGCCCCGTTTGCGTTCCCTTGACCTTGAGGCGCCAAAGCAGCTTGGCCCAGCCGAACGGCAGCAGGCGGCCGTCGAGGTCGGCGATGGCTTCGTTCACGTTGGGCAGTGT
>JAZFZX010000122.1:0-3996 GCA_036444135.1 Kiloniellales bacterium
TCGAAGGACCCCGTGCAAACCGAGTTCGGCTGGCATGTGATCCTGGTCGAAGACCGCCGCACTCAAGCGCCGGCGCCCTTCGACGAGGTGGCACCGGAACTGCGCCAGGAGCTGCAAGGCGCGGCGGTCGAAGCGCACTTGGCGGGGCTGCGCGAGGAGGCGGCTATCGAAGTGATCGAGCCGGAGCCCGAAGAGGCCGAAGGCGCGGAGGAAACCGAAGGCACGGAGGAAACCGCGGAGGAGGAGGCGGAGGGTGCAGAGGAGGCCCAATAAGTCCCTCGGCGGCCGTCTGGACACATGACTCAGACCCGCTCTCCCCTGGCACCTTCCCGGTTTCCAAGGATGCCCGCGGTCGCGGGCGTGCGCCTGGCCGCGCGGGCCTGCGGCATCAAGTATCGCGGGCGCAGCGATGTCTGTCTCATGGCCTTCGATCCGGGAACCACGGTCGCCGGGGTCTTGACCCGCTCTAAGACCGCCTCCGCGCCGGTCGAATGGTGCCGCCGCGGTCTGCGCGACGGCCGCGGCCGGGCGGTCGTCGTGAACTCCGGCAATGCCAACGCCTTTACCGGCAAGGCGGGCGAGAGCTCGGCCGCGGCGGTGGCCGCGGCCGCTGCTGCGGCGCTGGGGTGCAGGCCGCGCGAGGTGTTTCTAGCCTCCACGGGCGTCATCGGCGAACCTCTGCCGCACGGCCGCATCGTCAAGAGCCTTGGCCGCCTGGCGGCCGGTTTGAAGCCGGACGCCTGGAAGGCGGCGGCACGGGCCATCATGACCACGGATACCTTCCCCAAGGGCGCGACCCGGCGGGCGCTGATCGGCGGCCGCCCCATCACCATCAACGGCATCGCCAAGGGCTCGGGAATGATCGCGCCGGATATGGCGACCATGCTCGCCTTCGTCGCGACCGACGCCAAGCTGCCGCACGCGCTGTTGCAGCGGCTCCTTACGCGGACCGTGGACCGCTCGCTGAACTGCATCACGGTGGACGGCGACACCTCGACCAGTGATACGCTCCTGCTGGCCGCGACGGGCCATGCGCGCCACCCGCGCATGCCGGCGGCCTGCGCCGTCAACGACCCGCTGATCTGTGACTTCGTGCGCGCCCTCGACGACCTGATGATCGATCTCGCCCATCAGATCGTGCGCGACGGCGAGGGCGCCCAGAAGTTCGTGACCGTCACGGTGAGCGGCGCGGCCTCGGCTGCCGCGGCGCGGCGCATCGGCCTGACGGTCGCCAATTCGCCCCTGGTCAAGACCGCGATCGCCGGGGCCGACGCCAACTGGGGCCGGATCGTCATGGCGGTGGGACGGGCCGGCGAGAAGGCCGATCGCGACCGGCTCAAAATCTCCATCGGTGGGATCGAGCTGGCGCGCGAGGGCGTCCGTGTGGCCGATTACGACGAAACCCCGATCGCCCGGCACATGAAGGGCCGCGAGATCGATATCGCCGTGGACGTGGGTGTCGGCCGCGGGCGGGCCACCGTCTGGACCTGCGACCTGACGCACGGCTACATCGACATCAACGCGGATTACCGGACGTGAGCGGAGCATCGAACGATGCCGGGCCGGCGGATTCGGCGCGGAACACAGAGGACGATGGCTGCTGGGGGGCCGCCGGGCCGCCCGAGGTTTCCCCGGACCGGCCCGTGGTGCTGGTGGCGGCGGTGGCGCTGCTCGACGTGGACGGCCGGGTGCTGCTCGCCCAGCGTCCCGAGGGCAAGCCGATGGCGGGCTTGTGGGAATTTCCCGGCGGCAAGCTGCGCGATGGCGAAACGCCGGAACAGGCGCTCACCCGAGAGCTGGCCGAGGAACTGGGCATCGACACCCGCGAGAGCTGCCTGGCTCCCATCGCCTTTGCCTCGCACCCCTACGAGGACTTTCACTTGCTCATGCCGCTGTTCGTGTGCCGCGTCTGGCGCGGCATCGCGAAACCGCTGGAGGGCCAGGCGCTGGCCTGGGTGCGTCCGGCGCGCCTGCGCGACTATGCCATGCCCCCGGCCGACCGACCGCTGGTTGCCATGCTCCAGGATCTGTTGTGATTTATTTGGGCCGGCGCTGCCCGCCCGGGTCCGCCTTTTCACCGGCGCTCTGTTCCTCGGTTCCCAAGGCATCGGCCAGCCGCGCCTTGGCGCTGCCGGGGCGAAGCGGCTGCGGTTGGCTTTCGTGGGGTGCCCAGGCGGTCAGGTAAACGACCTGGAAGGTGGCCGGCAGGCGGCCGTCTTGGTCCGCGTGGCGTTCGCCATAGAGCGCCGCGGCGCGCATCAGGGTGGCCCGGCGGCTGGCGGTGCGGCGGTGGGCCGCGACGGCGTTGGTCTCGCCCATGCCGCGCAGGTCCTGCATCAGGCGGAAGGCGTCCGGGTAGCTGACGGTGATGCTGTCCACGTCGGCCACCGGCAGTGCGAACCCTGCGCGTTGCAATAGGCCGCCCGCCTGGGCCACGTCGGCGAAGGGGGAGACGCGGGGGCCGGCGCCGCCTTCCTCCTCGATCTCGGCCTGCATCAGGGCGCCCCGCAGCTCCGTCAAGGTCTCGCCGCCCAGCAGCGCCGCCAGGAACAGGCCGTCGGGCTTGAGCGCGTGGCGGATCTGGACCAGCGCTCCCGGCAGGTCGTTGACCCAGTGCAGGCTCAGGAGGCTGAAGACCGCATCGAACGAGGCTTCGGCGAAGGGCAGGGTTTCCTCGTCGGCGGCCAGCGTCGGTTGGCCGTTGCGCCGCGCCGCCTGCGCCATGGCGGGCGACAGGTCACATTGCACCATCGTCTCAACGCTGCCCCGCCCGCTGAGCGTCCGTTGCAGAACCCCGTCGTGGCAGCCCAGGTCGAGGGCCAGCGGGAAGCTGCGGGTCACGTCCTCCAGGCGTTCGGCCAGGCGCTCGGCGACCTCGCGCAGCAGGAAGTCGTGCTCCGCCAGGCGCGGCGCGGCGCGGTCGCGGTGGCGGCGCACCAGCCGCCGGTCGAACACCTGCATAGCGTCGTCCATGACGCCACTATGGCGCAGCCGGTGACCATGAGAAAGGCGGGGCGGGGCGGCCTGTTGAGACCCGGGCCGCGACGAGCTACGCTGCCGCCCAAGCAGCCAGGGAGATCGACATGGAATGGACCGGCGGATGCCTCTGCGGGGCGGTCCGTTATCGGGCGACGGCGGACCCGGTGCGCGCGGTGATTTGTCATTGCGGGACCTGCCGAAAGGTATCGGGCGCCGCGTTTCTCAGCTTCGTGCATTTCCCGAAGGACGCCTTCACCTGGACCAGCGGAGCACCGACGCGCTACCGCTCTTCCGCTTACGCGGAGCGGGGGTTCTGCCCGCAATGCGGCAGCACGCTCACCATGCACGAGGACGTCTTGGACGACCGGGTCCAGGTATCGCTCGGCAGCCTCGACCGGCCCGAGGCGGTCAGGCCCAACGACCATGTCTGGAGCGAAAGTCAGTTGCCCTGGCTGGTCATCTCCGACGACCTGCCGCGCTTCCCCCAGAGCAGCGATGTCGTGCCCTCGCGCGCCTTGGACGAGGACTAATACCAAGTCTCGATGATGATCACCCATCTCATGGAGCGAAGCGGTCCGCCGGGTAGGCGCGGCATGCAGCGCGATGTGTGGGGCATCGGGCAAGTGCCGCAACGCCCTCTGGCGGGCCGGTCCGCCCCACCGAAGGCCGCGGTCTTTAGCCCTCTCGCCGCGTTGCGGGCGCCTTGTGGTGCCCCACACCACGTCGCCACCCACGCCTAGCGAGCGGGCAAGAGACCCCGGTGAGATGGGTGATCATCATCGAGACTTGGTATAGGGTTCAACCTGCCGCCGACTGGTGCCTCGGACCGGTCAAGCCCTGATACCAAAAGCCAGGCGGGGCCCGAAGGCCCCGCCCGTTTTCGTTCCGCGACCGAGGTGCGGATCAGTAAATGTTCTGCGCCGAGACCATGGCAAACAGCATGGGGATCGACAGCAGTGTGTTGGTCCGCGAGAACAGCATGGCGGTGCGTGCCGACTTGGCCTTGCTGTCGGCGTC
>JAZFZX010000123.1:0-8568 GCA_036444135.1 Kiloniellales bacterium
TCGCCTCCTCCGCCGCTGGAGCAGCCTCTTCCGCCGGGGCCTCGGCTACCTTCGACTCCTCGGGTGCTGGAACAGCCTCTTCCGCCGGGGCCTCGGCCTCCTTGGACTCCTCCGCCGCTGGAGCAGCCTCTTCCGCCGGGACCTCGGCCTCCTTCGACTCCTCGGCCGCTGGAGCAGCCTCTTCCGCCGGGGCCTCGGCTACCTTCGACTCCTCGGGTGCCGCTGCGGCCTCTTCGGCGGGGGTTTCGGCCGCGGCGGTCTCCTTCGCCTCACCTTCCGCCGGGAGGGCCTCAGCCGGAGCCTCCTCGGCCTCGCCAACATCGGCACCGGAGGCCAGCAGCTCCTGTTGGATACCGTCGAGTACGGCGTCTGCGGCCAGGTTGCAGTAAAGAGAGATAGCACGGGAAGCGTCGTCGTTGCCGGGGATCGGATAGGTAATCCCGTCCGGGTTGGAGTTCGAATCGATCACCGCGACGACCGGTATTTCGAGCTTCTGGGCCTCAGCGACCGCAATGTGTTCCTTGTTCGTATCGATGACGACCAGAATGTCCGGCAGTCCGCCCATGTCCTTGATGCCACCCAAAGCGCGATCGAGCTTGTTGCGTTCGCGGGTGAGGTTGAGCAGCTCCTTCTTGGTCAGGCCCAGGCTCTCTTCGGCCAACTGTTCTTCAAGCTCGTGCAGGCGCTTGATCGAATTGGAGATGGTCTTCCAGTTCGTCAGCATGCCGCCCAGCCAGCGGTGATTGACGTAATGTTGGCCGCAGCGCTTGGCGGTGTCCTTCACGATATCGCTGGCCTGCCGCTTGGTGCCGACGAACAGGACGCGCCCGCCGCCGGCCACCACCCCGCGCACCGTCGTCAGCGCCTGGTGCAGCAGGGGAACGGTTTGTTCCAAGTCGATGATGTGCACGCCGTTGCGCACGCCGAAGATGTAGGGAGACATCTTCGGGTTCCAGCGCCGGGTGGTGTGTCCGAAGTGGACGCCAGCTTCCAACAGCTGACGCATGGTGAAGGTCGGAAAGGCCATATCGTCCTCTTTTCCGGTTGAGCCTCCGCGGGCAGTCCATCCGGCCTAATGCCGGACACCGGAGCGACGGCGGGGATGTCTCCCCCGAGCGCCGCAGGCCCGCGTGCGTGTTTCGATTGGCCGGCTAGATAGCCGTCCCGCCAGTTAAAGGCAAGACCAAAGGGCCGGAACCAGGCCCGGTCTCTTAGAGGTCTTCCACCACCAGACCCGGTATGGCCTTGATAGCTTGGCGCATTTCACCCGACAAGCGGTAGTTGCTGGGCAGCTCCACCTCCACCTCGTCGCCATCGGCGGTTTCCAGGACGAGGCTGATCCGCGCCTTTCCGCCGTTCGCGCCGTTACCTTCGCCGGTCTCTCTGTCGAGCAGGGATTGCAGGCTGTGCAGGGTGGCTGCGTCTCTCATATAAAGGCGAAGCCCGGCGGCCGAATGGGCCACAGCGGCGTCCAGGGGGTGAATGTCCTGGGCGTTGAGCCGCAGCTCGTCGCCGTCCTGGCGGACATCGACCGTCAGCAGCAGCGGCGTTCCGGCTTCCAGCAGCTCGCGGCTGCGCATCAGAACCTCGGAGAACAGAGTCACCTCATAGACACCGCTTGGGTCGGACAGTTGCGCAAAGGCAAAGCGGTTGCCCTGTCGGGAGGTGCGCTCCTGCTTGCCGATGACGATACCGGCCATCGTCTTGCGTCCGGGCTCACGCGCGACGGCGCGCGCCAGATGCCCGCTGGGTACGACCCCAAGGTGCGCGAGCGCCCGCCCGTAGGTCTCCAGCGGGTGAGCGGAGAGATAAAAGCCGATGGCCTCGAACTCATGGCGCAAGCGGTCCATGGCCGGCCAATCCGCGACCTCCGGAAGAATGAGGCTGGCTTTCGGGGCACAGTCTGCCTGGCCGAACAGGTTGGTCTGAGACGACTCCCGCTCGCTGGTGGCCGCCGTCGCGTGACGCATGATCTTCTCGGCGCCCTCGAAGATTTGCCTCCGGTTGACGTTGAACGAGTCGAAGGTGCCGGCACGGGTCAGGTTTTCGATCTGACGTTTGTTGAGCTGCCGCACGTCGAGCCGTTCAATGAAATCGGCCAAATCCTCAAACCGCCCGCCGGCGTCCCGCTCGGCGACCAGCGCCTTCATCGCCGCCTCGCCCACGTTCTTGATCGCGGCCAGCGCATAGCGGATTCCCCGCCGCCCATCGCCTAGCGATTCGACTCTGAAGTCGGCGCCCGACCCGTTGATGTCCGGCGGCAGCAGCGGAATGTCCAAACGCAAGAGTTCCTGGCGAAAGACGTTGAGCTTGTCCGTATTGGTCATGTCATAGGTCATCGACGCGGCCAGGAACTCGATGGGATAGTTGGCCTTCAGGTAGGCCGTCTGATAGGCCACCATGGCATAGGCGGCCGCGTGGCTCTTGTTGAAGCCGTAGCCGGCGAACTTGGCGACCTGTTCAAAGATCAGCGCCGCCTTGGCCTCGGGCACGCCGCGGGCCATCGCGCCCTCGATGAAGGTCCGGCGCTGGGCCTCCATCTCGGACTTGATCTTCTTGCCCATGGCCCGGCGCAACAAGTCCGCACCGCCCAGACTGTAGCCAGCCAATTCCTGGGCGATCTGCATGACCTGTTCCTGGTAGATCATGATCCCGTACGTCTCTTTCAGGATCCCTTCCAGGCTCGGGTAGAGGTAGTCCGGCGCCTCCTCTTCATGCTTGCGGGCGATGTAGCTGGGGATGTTGTCCATCGGGCCCGGGCGGTAGAGCGCCACGACGGCGATGATATCCTCGAAGCGGTCCGCCCTGAGCCGGCGCAGGACGTCGCGCATGCCCGAGGACTCCAATTGGAAAACCCCAACCGTGTCGCCGCGGCCCAGCATCTCATAGGTCGCAGCATCGTCCAGAGGCATGTCCTCGAGATCGAAGCCGGGGTTGTCCCCACGGATGAGATCGCGCGCGCGCGCCAGCACCGACAACGTCTTGAGCCCAAGGAAGTCGAACTTCACCAGCCCGGCCTGCTCCACGTATTTCATGCTGAACTGGGTGGCGGGCATGTCCGAGCGCGGGTCGCGGTAGAGCGGGATCAATTGCTGCAGCGGCCGGTCGCCGATCACGACGCCCGCGGCATGGGTAGAGGCGTTGCGGTAAAGGCCCTCGAGCTTAAGCGCGATGTCGATCAGGCGGGCGACCGCCTCGTCGTTCGCCCGCGCCTCCTGGAGCTGCGGTTCGCCCTCGATGGCCTGGCGCAGGTTGACCGGGTTCGCCGGGTTGTAGGGGATGAGCTTGCACAGCCGGTCCACCTGGGGATAGGGCATCTGCAACACGCGCCCCACGTCGCGCAGGGCGGCACGCGCCTGCAGCTTGCCGAAGGTGATGATCTGGGCCACGTGATCCCTGCCGTACTTGGCCTGGACGTAGCGGATGACCTCGTCGCGCCGGTCCTGGCAGAAATCGATGTCGAAATCGGGCATAGATACGCGCTCGGGGTTGAGGAAGCGCTCGAATAGCAGCCCCCAGCGCAATGGGTCGAGATCCGTGATCGTCAACGCCCAGGCGACGACGGACCCGGCGCCGGATCCGCGCCCGGGCCCGACCGGGATTTCCTCCCGCTTCGCCCACTTGATGAAGTCGGCGACGATCAGGAAATAGCCGGAGTAACCCATCTGCTCGATCACTTCGAGCTCGTATTTCAAGCGTTCCCGGTATGGCCGCGCGGCGGCCTTGCGCGCCTCGGAGGTCATGTCGGGAAGAAAGACCTGCGTTGCGAGCCGCTGCTCCAGGCCTTCCGCGGCCTCGTCGCGCAGCTCTTCGGCCTCGTCGCGGCCGCCCTCGGTCGGATAGGCCGGCAGGATCGGTTCGGCGGGCGCGGGACAGAAGGCACAGCGCCGGGCGATCACCAGCGTGTTATCCACCGCTTCCGGCAGATCCTCGAACAGGGCGCGCATCTCCTCGGCGGACTTGAACCGGTGCTCCTGCGTCAACTGGCGGCGGTCCGGCTGCGATACATAGGTTCCGTCGGCGATGCACAGAAGGGCATCGAATGCCTGATACATGGAGGGATCGGCGAAATAGACGTCGTTGGTGGCGACCAGCGGCAGGTCGTGCCGGTAGGCCAGATCGACGAGCGCATCCTCGATCTCGCGTTCCTCGCCCAGGTCGTGGCGCATCAGCTCGACATAGAGGCGGCCGGGGAACATACGGGCGAAGCCCAACAAGGCCTCCTCCGCCTTCGCCATGCGCCGCTCCTGCAGAAGCCGCCCGACGGTGCCGCCGGGCCCACCCGTAAGCGCAATCAATCCGTCCGCCCGGGGCGCCAGGTCCGATAGGCCGACCTGCGGGCCTTCGCTCGCATCGCCGGTCAGATAGGCGGCGCTGACGAGCTGCAGCAGATTTCGGTAACCCGTCTCGGATTGCACCAGCAGGATGATTTGGTCGGGTTCGGGCCGGGGCGAGCCATAGGAGTCTTCGTCTTCGCGCCGGAGCGCCAATTGGCAGCCGATGATCGGCTGGACCCCGGCCTCCAACAGGGTCTGCGAGATCTCGAGCGCGCCAAACAGATTGCTGCTGTCGGTCACGGCCACGGCCGGCAGGGCGTGCTCGCGGCACAGCCGTGCTAGAGCCTTGACCTTGATCGCCCCCTCGGAGAGCGAATAGGCGGAATGAACGCGCAGATGGACGAAGTCGGCGTGTGGCATGGCGGGTTCGGTTATACGATTTGTCCCTCTTCCAGGTGCAGAACGCGGTCCATGCGCCCGGCCAGGTCCGAATTGTGGGTGGCGATGAGCGCCGCCAGACCGGCCTCCCGGACACGGGTAATCAGGACCTCGAAAACGCCGCTGGCGGTGTGTGGATCGAGATTTCCGGTCGGCTCGTCGGCCAGCAGAACGGAGGGCTTGTTCGCGAGGGCGCGGGCGATGGCCACGCGCTGCTGCTCGCCGCCGGACAGCTGGCCGGGGCGGTGCTGGGCGCGGTCTTCCAACCCGACAGACGTCAGCAGCCCGAGCGCCACCTCGCCGGCCTCGGCGCGGCTTCGGCCGGCGATCACCTGCGGCATGACGACGTTCTCCAAGGCGGAAAATTCCGGCAGCAGGTGATGGTACTGGTAGACGAAACCGAGGGTGCCGCACCGCAGTTCGGTGCGCCGCCCGTCGCTGAGCCCGGCGCAGGCCGTGCCGTCCAGATAAATCTCGCCCTCATCCGGGCGCTCCAGCAGGCCGGAGATGTGGAGCAGTGTCGATTTGCCGGCGCCCGACGGGCCCGCCAAGGCGATGATCTCGCCGGGCGCGATGGAGAGATCGGCGCCGCGCAAGACCTCGAGGCGCCGCCCACCCTGCCGGAAGCCTTTGACGATGCCGCTGAGGCGCAGGCCGGCGCCGTTGGTCTCGGATGCCGCATCACTCATAACGAAGCGCCTCGACCGGATCCAGCCGCGCCGCGCGCAAGGCCGGGAAGACCGGCGCCAGGAAGGAAAGCCCCAGCGCCATGACGATCACCTGAATCACCTCGACCGGGTCGACCACGGCCGGTAACTGTGAGAGGAAATAGATTTCCGGCGCAAACAGACGGGAGTCGATCATGCCTTCGAGGACACCCTGGATGGCGGCGATGTTGGCGGCGAAGGCAAAGCCCAGGATCACCCCGATCACGGTCCCGAGCAGACCGACGCTGGCGCCGCTCAAAAAGAAGATCCGCATGATGTTGCCCCGGGTGGCGCCCATGGTGCGCAGGATCGCGATGTCCCGGCCCTTTCCCTTCACCAGCATGTATTGGCCCGACAGGATGTTGAACGCCGCGACCAGGATGATGAGCGACAGGATCAGGAACATGACGTTCCGCTCGACCTGAATGGCGTTGAAAAAGCTGGAGTTGGCCTGCTGCCAATCGACGGTCCGGTAGGCCGGCCCCAGGTCGCTGATCAAGTCGAGGCGAACCGCCGAGACGCGGTCCGGATCGGCAAAGAACAGCTCCACCGCGTTGATCCGGTCCGGCAGGCGGAAGAATTTCTGAGCATCGGCCAGCGGCATGTAAACGAAGCTGCTGTCGTATTCGTACATGCCGACCTCGAACAGGCCGGCGATGGGATAGGACTTGATGCGCGGCAGGGTGCCGATCACCGTCTGGTTGCCGCGCGGCGAGACCAGCGTGATTTGGTCGCCGATGCCGAGGCGCAGGTTTTGCGCCAGCCGAGTTCCGATCAGCACGCCGCCGCCCGTGGCGAAGCTGTCCAGCGAGCCCAGCTTGATGTTGTCGGCGATCAGCGCGCGCGCCGCCAGATCGTCCGGCCGCACGCCGCGCACCAGGGCACCGACGGCGCTGCCGCCCTGGCTGACCACGACTTGGGCCTGAATTTGCGGGATCACGCCGGTGATGCCTTCCCAGGCCAAAAGACGTTCGCTCAAACCTTCGTAGTCGGTGATCGACCCTTGATTGGAGTAGACCGTCAGGTGCCCGTTGACGCCCAGAATGCGGCCCAGAAGCTCCTGGCGGAAACCATTCATCACCGCCATGACGATGATCAGCGTCGCCACCCCCAAAGCGATGCCCAACAGCGAGATGGCAGCGACGACCGAGATGAAGCCCTGGTGCCGGCGCGCGCGCAGGTAGCGCATCGCAACCCAGCGTTCGAAGGCGCTAAAGCCCATCGGGCCTCCCACTCCTATCGAAGGTCGGCGAGCCCGGTCCTATGCCTCGGCAGACTCAGGATCGGGTCGTTACGATGAGCTTGCCGAAGCACGAAGGCCGGGGATGCTTTCCAAAGGTCCACGCGAACGTCGTCCTAGGCCGTCAGCCGTGCCACGGCCGAATCCGGGGCGAGCTCCTGTCGCTCGCCGGTCGCCCGCGACTTGAGCTCCACCACACCGTTCTTGACGCCACGCGGCCCGACCACGATCTGCCACGGCAGGCCGATCAGGTCCATCTCGGCGAACTTGGCGCCGGGGCTGTCGTCGCGGTCGCTGTACAGGACCTCCACGCCGGCATTCCGCAGTGGGCCGTAGAGCTGCTCGCACAGGGCGTCGCACGCGTCGTTGCCGACCTTCAGGTTGATCAGCCCCACCTTGAAGGGGGCGACCGGCTCCGGCCAGATGATGCCGTCGTCGTCGTGACAGGCCTCGATGATGGCGCCCACCAGGCGCGACACGCCGATGCCGTACGAGCCCATGTGGACCGCTGTCTGGCTGCCGTCCTGCAGGGTCACGAAAGCATCCAGCGGTTCGGAGTACTTGCTTCCGAAATAAAAGATGTGGCCGACTTCGATGCCGCGCCGCTCGACCCGCTTGTCGTCGGGCACTTCGGCGGCGAAGACCTCGGGCTCGTGCTTGTCGTCGGTGCGGGCATAACAGCGTGTCCAATAATCCACGATGTGCGACAGATCGCCCGCGTAGTCGATTTCCTCGGCGAGCACGTCGTAGGCCAGCAGGTCGCCGTGGCAGAAGACTTGCGTCTCGCCGGTGTTGGCCAGGATGATGAATTCGTGGGACAAGTTGCCGCCGATCGGCCCGGTCTCGGCCTCCATGGGGATGGCCTTCAGGCCGAGGCGCGAAAAGGTCCTCAAGTAAGACACGAACATCTTGTTGTAAGACTTTCTTGCACTTTCATAATCCACGTCGAAGGAATAGCTGTCCTTCATGAGGAATTCGCGCCCGCGCATGACCCCGAAGCGGGGCCGCACCTCGTCACGGAACTTCCACTGGATGTGATAGAGGATGCGCGGCAGGTCGCGGTAGCTCCGCACCGCGTGGCGGAAGATGTCGGTGATCAGCTCCTCGTTGGTTGGCCCATAGAGCATGTCTCGGCCGTGCCGGTCGGTGATACGCAGCATTTCCTTACCGTAGTCGTCGTAGCGGCCGGATTCGCGCCACAGGTCGGCCGCCTGCACCGTCGGCATGAGAAGCTCCTGGGCGCCCGCGGCATCCTGCTCTTCGCGGACGATCTGTTCGATCTTCTTCATCACCCGGAAGCCGAGCGGCAGCCAGGAATAGATCCCGGCGCTCGCCTGGCGGACCATGCCGGCGCGCAGCATCAGGCGATGCGACACGATTTGCGCCTCGGCCGGCGTCTCTTTCATCGTCGGCATGAAGTAGGCGGAAAGGCGCATGACGGTCCTGGCGTGTCTTGCTTTTGGCTTGGCCGACGCGTGAACCCTCCCCCGACTCCTGCGGGTCATGCGCGGGCTGGCAGAGAGTATGGGAAGGCCCCGGCGTTGTCCATGCCGGGACCGCTCGTCGCGAGGGTGATTTTTCCATTGCGCCGGCCGGGGCCGATGACACTATTGTGCCGTATAGCGCTGCGGTCGGGAGTCTGCCATGAACGCCGGTGCTGCCTCACTTGCCGCCGTCTTTGAGCGCGACGGCTTCGTCTTCCCGATCGACGCGATGACCGGCGCCGAGGCAAGCGCCTATCGGGCCGAACTGGAGGCGGCCGAACCGCGCTTTTCCAACGACCCCCGGCTTTCGTATGTACTGCACGGATACTGTCATCACGTGCTGCCGTTCGTCGACGAGATGATGCGCCGGCCCTCGATCCTCGATCCCGTATCCGCCGTCCTCGGGAACGACCTCCTCGTCT
>JAZFZX010000124.1:0-2262 GCA_036444135.1 Kiloniellales bacterium
GGTCGGCGGTGATGTGGTGGGTCCAGTTGGGGTCGCGCTGGCATTCGGCCGGCACCTCCTCGCGCGAGGAGGTGATGATGCGCCAGCCCTCCTCGCTGAACCGCTTGACGGTGGCGTGACCGATGCCTCGGCTCGCGCCGGTCAGAATGATGGTCTTCGTTTCGGACGTCATGGGTCAAGTTTAACGCAATCGCCGGAAGCCGCCAGTCCCGAGCGCGCAAAGGGCGATGCGCCGATCCCGGGATCGCGCCTCGCCGGGATGAACCGATTTGCAACCATGCAATGGGTCAATATCTAGGACCGTTGATATCCAGCTCTAGACGAAGCGGACGCGGGGTTCTTCGATGCCGTGCGGATCCTGATGGATGAGGACCTCCGCCTCGGGGAAGGCTTCGCGGATGCGCGCCTCGACCTCGTCGGCAATCTCGTGGGATTCCAGGAGACTCATGGCGCCGTCGAGCTCCAGATGGATCTGGATGAAGGCATAGGGTCCCGACGATCGCGTGCGCAGATCGTGCAGATCCATGACCCGGGGATGGGCCAGCACGATCTCCTTGATGCGTTGGCGTTCTTCGTCCGGCAATTCCCGGTCCATCAGCATATCGTAAGCGCCGTGGGCGATCCGCCAGGCATTGGTCGAGATGTAGACGGCGATCGCCAGGCCGAAAACCGAATCGACCCACAGCCAGCCCAGCTCCGCGACCAGCAGCAGGGCGACGATCACCGAGATGTTGACCAGCAGGTCGCCGACGTAATGGAGGGAATCGGCGCGGATGGCCATGGACCCCGTCTTGCGGACGACATAGGCCTGAAATCGGGTCAGCGCGAAGGTGGTGGCGATCGCGAAGACCATCACCCAGATGCCAAGCGTGGTGTGCGTCAGGGGCTCCGGGTCGAACAGGCGGTGACCGGCCTCGAAGATCAAGAACAACGCCGATCCGGAGATGAAGGCGGCCTGCCCTAAGGCGGCCAGCGGTTCGGCCTTGCCGTGGCCGAAGCGGTGTTCCTTGTCGGCCGGGGTCAGCGCATGGCGTACCGCCGCCAGATTGACGAGCGAGGCGAAGATGTCGAGCACCGAATCGACCAGGGTGGACAACAGGCTGATCGAATCGGTGTACAGCCAGGCGACGAGCTTGACCGCGATCAATATCGCGGCGGTCGCGACGGAGGCATAGGTCGCCAGGCGCATGAGGCGCCCGGATTCCTGCGATACCGCGGTCTGTGAAGGGGCCTGGCTCAATCGTGATCCTTCGCCAAGGGGGGTGCCGCGGACCTAAGGGAACAGGCGCTCGGTCCGCCAGCCCTCGGCCTCGCGATGATAGACTAGACGGTCGTGCATGCGGAAAGCGCCGTCCTGCCAGAACTCGATCAGTTCCGGACGAACGCGGAAACCGGACCAGTGGGGCGGGCGCGGCACCTGGCCCACGACATACTTGGCCGCGAAACGGGCGACCCGCTTCTCGAGCTCGAAGCGGCCCTCCAGGGGGCGCGACTGGTCGCTGGCCCAGGCGCCGATCTGACTCTGGCGCGGGCGGGTCGCGAAATAGGCGTCCGCCTCTTCGTCGCTGACCGCGCTGACGGGTCCCTCGATGCGCACCTGCCGGCGCAGGGACTTCCAGTGAAACAGCAGGGCGGCCTTGAGATGCACCTCGAGCTGCGTCGCCTTGCGGCTTTCCAGGTTAGTGTAGAAGACGAAGCCCGCCGCGTCGAAGCCCTTGAGCAAGACCATGCGCAGGCTGGGCATGCCGTCGCCGCCGACGGTCGCCAAAGCCATCCCGTTCGGGTCGTTCGGTTCCTTCTGCTCGGCCTCCTTGAACCAGGCGGCGAACAGCGCGAGCGGATCTTCGGGCGTGGTATCGGAAATGCGGACCATCGGCGTCTTCCCGCTGCGGCAACCGGCGTCCGCGGACGGGCGGCGCAGCGCCGCGACCGTCCCGAACACCGGAGGCGCACCATAACGCCTGGCCGCGCCGCGGGAAATCCCCGGATCGCCTGGCTGGCCGGCTCGCGCGCCCGCACCGAGCGCCGGCCTTCGGGGGATCCATCGGAAGATGGTCGCTACGTTTGGTCAGAAAAGGCACCGGATGCGGATCCCCGCTTAGCCTTCCAAAGCGGACTCGATCGGGTATGGCGCCGAATGTCCGGTTTCGGCCCATTGCGGACAAAGCTTCATTTCCCGCCTGCATCGCTTCCACGTTGCACTCCGCCGGCCTGAGCTGTTGCGTGGCCGCCGGAGAGGAACGGGAAATGGAAATGGCCGGT
>JAZFZX010000125.1:0-3540 GCA_036444135.1 Kiloniellales bacterium
GCGCTCAGTTTCATGGAAGACCTCAAGGCCGAGCTGGCACGTCTCGATCTCGATCTGCCGGTGTTGATCGGCGGACGGCTCAATCAGATTCCGCCAGGCTCGAATACCAGCCTGCCCGTGGAGGTCACCGACGAGCTGAGCGCGCTGGGCGCCGTCGTCTGCCGCGAGGTCGAGGACGCGCTGCCTGTTCTGGTAGCGTTGGCCAACGCGCGGGGCCAACGGCAATGACGACGGTCGGCATCCTCGGGGTCGGCCGCCTGGCCGAGTTCCTGGTGGCCGGTTTGCGGCGCCAGGCGGATGCTCCGGCCATCCTGCTGTCGCCGCGCAACGCGGCACGGGCCGCGCGTCTGGCCGAACGTCATGGCCTGGAGATCGCGTCCGACAATGCCGCCCTGGTGGCCGCCAGCGACATCGTCCTGCTGGCGACCCGCCCGGTGCAGGCAGCCGGTGCCGTCGAGGATCTGCCCTGGCGCGCCGGGCAACTGCTCGTCTGTCTCTGCGCCGGTGTGCCGCTGGCGCGCCTGGCGCCCCACACGGGCCCCGCAACACTCGCCCGCGCCATGCCCCTCAGCGCCGCCGCGATCGGCGAGAGCCCGACCTGCCTCTATCCCGATCTGGCGCCGGCCCGGGAGTTGCTGTCGCGTCTTGGCCCGGTCATAAGCCTGCCGGACGAGGCCGCCTTCGAAGCCGCCTCCGTGAGCGGCGCGTTCTATGGCTGGGTGCACGCCCTGATCGGCGAGGTGACGGACTGGTGCGCCGCCGCCGGCGTACCGGAAAAGGCCGCGCGAGAGCTCACGGCCCGCACGGTCGGGGCCGCGGCCGGCATGGTGCTGCACCAGACGGACACGCCTTTTGCGGAGATGATGGAGGAGCTGGCCACGCCCGGCGGCGTCACCGAGCTGGGTCTTGAGACGCTGCACGAGGAGAAAGCCTTCACGGCCTGGCGCGCGGCCTGCGCGGCGGTGCTGGCACGCGCGCGGCGCGACGGCTGACGGAGTCGCCAGGGCGATCGGCTCGGCTGATGGTGCAGCCATACAGAGGCTGTGATGCGGGGGCCGCCCGGCGGCTGTCCCGCTGTCATGAGGGAGTTGGAACGTGCCGACCGCTGAACTGCGTATCGAACCCATGACCCCGGCACTCGGCGCCGAAGTGGACGGCGTCGACCTGACGCGCGCGCTGGGCGACGACGACGTTCAGGTCCTCCACGATGCCCTTATGACTCACCTGGTCCTGTTCTTTCGCGATCAGCCGCTCGACCTCGATCAATTGTCCGCCTTCGGACGGCGCTTCGGGTCGCCGCACACCCATCCCAGCGTTCCCGACCTCGAGGGCTATCCCGGCGTCATGGCCATCCACACCGACGCCAACTCCAAGGTCTATTCCGGGCGGCGCTGGCACTCGGACGTCTCGTGCGACGCCGAGCCGCCGATGGGTAGCATCCTGCATCTGCACGAGGTGCCGGACAGCGGCGGGGACACCCTGTTCGGCAACATGTTCGCCGCTTACGAGGCCCTGTCGGCACCGATGCGTGGTTTTCTCACCAACCTCTCCGCCGAGCACGTCTCGGAACCCAATTTCCGCGGTTACTACGGGGTCCAGGACGAGGACCTGCGTGACGGCGCCTATCCGGTTGCGGAGCATCCCGTGGTGCGCACCCACCCGGTGACCGGGCGCAAGGCCCTGTTCGTCAACGAGATCTTCACCTCGCGCATCGTCGGGCTGGCGCCGGCCGAAAGCCGCGCCCTGCTCGATCTGCTGTTTGCGCACATTCGGGGGCCGCGCTTCCACTGCCGCTTCCGCTGGCGCAGCAACTCGGTCGCATTCTGGGACAACCGCTGTGCTCAGCACTTGGCGCTGTGGGACTACTTTCCTCAGACGCGCTCCGGCCACCGCTTCACGATCGTCGGTGACAAGCCCGTTTGAGACCGTGGCCGGTTCGCTACAACGTCGGAAGAAGGCGTAACGACCGGAGGCCGCCTATTCGCCGATGCGGTTCAGATATTCCTCGTAGGCCTCGCTGAAGCCCATGAGCGACACGCGCTTCTCGATCGACGAACCCTCGCGGCCGTTATAGAGCCGGATGTCGGCGCGGCGGCCTTTTCGAAACTGCTCGACCAATTCGTCCGCATTCACGAAGACGCAGAAAGAGCCATAGCAGTAGTCGGTGATGGTGATGGTATCGGTCCGGAGATCGATCTCGGCGCTGCTGTAGTTCGCGCCGCCGCTGGTCACCTGGATCTCGTTCCCGCCGTTGAGAAACTGGACCGCGACGCCCAGCCAGCCGCCGGCCTCATCGCTTTCGGTGAAAAATGCGACGTGGCAATGGAGCTCGGCGGACACCTTGTCGTGGGTGCAGGCGACCTTCCAGCGATCGGTCTGTTCGGCGCGCCCGGCGCCAGCTGCACCGGCCAGAACCAGCGCTCCGATGATGAGAAGCCCTAAGCGTTTCATATGACACCTATCGGATGATTGCCCCCGCCGGGCGTGGACCGCGCCAAAGCAGCACCCCGTCCGCGGGGCGAGGGCCGCCACGGACAAGCTAGATCCCTGACCATTGACGATGGGTTAACGCTGTTTGCCGGGCGTGCCGGTGCACTCCCATAACCAACACAAGTATATTTTATAATTCGAGGTTGTATTTAGTGTTTATAGTTAATTTTCGTAAAATTCCATAGAGTCTCGCTTTCTTACTGTTCTTCAGTCAAAAAGTTCTTTGGGTTTTAATAAACAATCAAGACTTTTTTCCCAAAATCGGCTGTCGCCCAAACCCAGACGAACGAATGGAGTGAGTTTCATGATTGCCAAGTTCATCCGCTTTGCCAAAGACGACAGCGGCGCGACCGCCATTGAGTATGGCCTGATCGCTGCTTTGGTGTCGGTTGCGGCCATCGGCGCCTTGACCGCCATGGGCGACAGCCTTTCGTCCTTGTTCGATACGGTTTCGACCGCTCTTTCGACCGCCGTCTCCGGCGGCTGAACGAGGCGTGCGGGTGCCCAGGCGCTCGCCGCATCGACCGGATTTGTGACCGGATAGGGGCTGAGGAAAGGCCCCCGGCCCGTTGTATTTCGTCCGATCGCACCATGTCCGATCGTGCCATAACCAAATCGGCGACTGTACCGGCGGGACGGCCGAGCAAAGGGGTTCGATGATGCTGCCGCTTACACCGGACGATGGTGTCACGGAGGTAACGGAGTCGGGTGCGTTGGAGGCCCCACGGGCCGAACGTTGGGGCAACCATCATCCCGTCAATATCCGGCTGAGCATTCCTTTCTTCACCCGCCGCTATTACCTGATGGTCATTGGCGGCACGGAACAACGCAGCACCGAGCGCCTTGCTGAGGACCGCGAGAAGCACCCGCTCACGACCACGGCCAATATGATTTTCCTGTTCACGGTGGGCTTCATCCTGGGCGGGTCGTGCTGGATCGGCCTGCAGGCCATGGCGACATGGCTCTGGCGGGTAGCCGTCACATGAGCGCCATTCCAATTCAGGCGGTGTGACCGGCATGTGCGCGGGAAATCGACGGAAAACCGGCGTG
>JAZFZX010000126.1:0-5181 GCA_036444135.1 Kiloniellales bacterium
GGTCACCTCGGTGACGGTCAAGCGGGCGTCCGGCACTCCGAGGGACGCGAGCTGCCGCTGGATGAGAGCCTGGCCAAGCGGCGCCCGCCAAACGATGGCCGCGCCGAGCGCCGCGGCGATCACGCCGAAGACGATCAGGACAGCGACTGGCGCACGGCGCGTCATGGCAAGGCGGGACGGCTTCGTGTTGGAGCGGACCAAAGTCTATCAGGATTGATACGTGCGGTCGCCGTGTCCGCGTGCAGATCGTGGGATGCGGGGGTGGCCGGCCCCGCGTTTCGCTGCACCGCAAAGACTCGCCGGTCGGAACCGGCGGGCCTTCGAATCGCTGTTATCCCCGAACGGCGGTCAGGCGCAGGCGGCAACCGCCCGCGCTGCCATCACACCTACCAGATGCGCCCGATACTCGGCGCTGGCGTGGATATCGGCGTTGAGCCCGTCCGCCGAGACCGAGATGCCGCTCAAGGCATCGGGCGAGAAGTTGGCGGACAGGGCCTGCTCCATCTCAGTTGCGCGGAACACGCTGGCCCCCGCCCCGGTGACCGCGACACGGGTGCCCGCCGGTCCCTGGCTCACAAAGACGCCAACGATGGCATAACGCGAAGCCGGGTTCGCGAACTTCGCGTAGGCCGCCTTGTCGGGAACCGGGAAGGATACCCCGGTGATGATCTCGCCGGCCTCCAACGCCGTCTCGAACAGGCCAGTGAAGAAATCATCGCCTGCATGGGTTCCCTGTGTTGCGTGGATCGTGGCGCCCAGGCCGACGACGGCCGCCGGGTAATCGGCGGCCGGGTCCGCGTTGGCGACCGAGCCGCCGATCGTCCCGCAATTGCGGACCTGGGGATCGCCAATCCCGCCGGCCAGGCTCGCCAAGGCCGGTATGCGGGCGCGGACGGTCTCGTCGGCGGCCACCGTGGCATGCGTGGTCATGGCGCCGACGACGACAGCGCCGCCGTCCTCGCTCACGCCGCGCAGGTCGCCAATATCGCACAGATCGATCAGGTCCGAGGGATTCGCCAGCCGTTGCTTGAGGGTGGGGATGAGTGTCATGCCCCCGGCGACGAGTACCCCTTCGGAGACGCTGCCCAGTCGATCGACGGCTTCGTTGACGCTCAGCGGCCGATGATAGTTGAAGTTGTACATTGTGCCTGCTCCCTCATTCGGCGGCTTGCGCTTGGATGACCTGCCACACCTTGAGCGGCGTCGCGGGCATGTCGAGATGGCTCACCCCGATGGCATCGGTGATGGCATTGATGACCGCGGCCGGGGCGGCGATCGCGCCGGCCTCGCCACAGCCCTTCGCGCCCAGCGGATTGTGCGGGCAGGGGGTGACCGTATAGTCCACCTTGAAGCTCGGAAGGTGGTCGGCCCGGGGCATGGCATAGTCCATGTACGACCCGGTCAGAAGCTGGCCGCTGTCGGGGTCGTAAATACAGCTTTCCAGCAACGCCTGGCCGATGCCGTGGGTGATGCCGCCGTGCACCTGGCCTTCGACGATCATCGGATTGATGATGGTGCCGAAGTCGTCGATCGCCGTGAAGGCGGCGATCTCCGTCGCACCGGTGTCGGGATCGACCTCCACCTCGCAGATATGGCAACCGGCCGGGAAGGTGAAGTTCTTGGGATCGTAGAAGGCCCGCTGGTCGAGCCCGGGTTCCATCTCATCGAGCGGGAAGTTGTGCGGCACCATCGCTGCCATGATCACTTCGCCGATCGTCTTGCTCTTGTCGGTGCCCGAGACCGTGAAGGCGCCGTCGGCGAACTCGATGTCGGCCTCCGAGGCCTCGAGCAGATGGGCGGCGACCTTCTTGGCTTTTGCGATGGCCTTGTCGCAGGCCACGACGATGGCCGAGCCGCCGACCGCCAGCGAGCGGGAGCCGTAGGTGCCGTGGCCCCATTGCACTTGGCCGGTATCGCCGTGCACGATGTCAACGTTTTCGATCGGGACACCGAGCCGGTCCGCGACCAGCTGCGAGAAGGTGGTCTCGTGGCCCTGGCCCTGGGACTGCGAGCCCGTCAGGACCGTGACGGCGCCCGTGGGGCTGAAGCGGATCTCGGCGCTTTCGTAGAGGCCAATGCCGGCGCCGATGGCGCCTGCCACGTTCGACGGCGCGATGCCGCAGGCCTCGATATAGGTGGAGAAGCCGAGGCCCCGCAGCTTGCCGCGGCCGGCCGCCTCCGCCTTTCGCGCTTCGAAGTTGTCATAGTCCGCCGCGTCCAGCGCCGTTTTCAGAACCAGCTCGTAATTGCCGCTGTCGTACGCCAGCACGACCGCCGTCTGGTAAGGGAAGGCGTCGGGCGGAATGAAGTTGCGACGGCGGATCTCGGTGCGGTCGATTCCCATCTCCCGTGCCGCGTTCTCGACCAGGCGCTCGACCACGAAGGCCGCTTCCGGCCGGCCGGCGCCGCGCTCAGCGTCGATCGGCGCGGTGTTGGTGAACACGCAAACGACGTTGCAGTAGATCGCCGGGATGACGTATTGGCCCGACAGCAGCGTCGCATAGAGATAGGTCGTGCTGAGCGCGCCGAAGGTCGAGAGGTAGGCGCCCAGGTTGGCCGTCGTCTTGACGCGCATTGCCAGGAACTTGCCGCTTTCGTCGAGCGCCAGCTCGGCGGTCGTGATGTGGTCGCGGCCGTGGGTGTCGGAGAGGAAGGATTCGCTCCGTTCCGCCGTCCATTTCACGGGACAGCCCAGCTTCTTGGACGCCCAGGTGACCACCGCCTCCTCCGGATAGTGGGGGATCTTCGAACCGAAACCGCCGCCAACATCCGGTGAGACCACCCGCAGCTTGTGCTCGGGGATGCCCAGCACGAAGGCCGCGAGCAGAAGCCGCGTGACGTGCGGGTTCTGCGAGGTCGTATAGAGGGTGTAGCTGTCGGTGCCCGGATCGTACTCGCCGATCGAGCACCGCGGCTCGATCGCGTTGGGGATCTTGCGGTTGTTGATCAGGTCGATCCGGGTGACGTGGTGCGCGCCTTCGAAGGCCTGGTCGGTTTCGTCCTTGTTGCCGATCTGCCAGTCGACACAGAGGTTGCTGGGGGCCTCCTCGTGCAACTGCGGGGCGTCGGCGTCCCGCGCCTTGCCGGGGTCGACGAGCGCCGGCAGTTCCTCGTAATCGACCTCGACCTGCTCGGCGCCGTCCTTCGCCTGGCTCTGGCTTTCCGCGACCACCAGGGCGACCAGGTCGCCGACGAAGCGTACCTTGCCCTGGGCCAGGGCAGGCCGGGGCGGCGCGTTCTGCGCGCCGTCCGGCGCGAATCCGCACGGGATTCCGCCGACGCCGTCGGCCTGCAGGTCGTCGCCCGTGAGGACCGCGAGCACGCCCGGCGCTGCCTGCGCCGTGTCCGTGTTGATGCCATTGATCTTGGCGTGGGCGTGCGGCGAGCGCACGAAACATGCGTAGCTCTGACCGGGGCGGTCGATGTCATCGGTGTAACGGCCCCTACCGGTCAGAAACCGCTGATCTTCCTTGCGCCTCACGCTGGCGCCGATTCCCGTGTCCGGCATGGTTCTATCCCCTCATCGCCTGTGCCGCCGCATGGATCGCCTTGACGATATTGTGATAACCCGTGCAGCGGCAGATGTTTCCCTCCAGCCACTTGCGGATGTCCGCTTCGCTGGGGTCAGAATTGCTTTGCAAGAGGTCGATCGCGCTCATGACCATGCCCGGCGTGCAAAAACCGCATTGCAGCCCATGATGTTCCTTGAACGCGGCCTGCATGGGATGCAGCTCGCCGTTTTGCGCCAGGCCCTCGATCGTGGTGACCTCGCGGCCTTCGGCCTGTAGGGCCAGCATGGTGCAGCTCTTGATCGACTGGCCGTCGACGTGCACCACGCAGGCGCCGCATTGGCTGGTGTCGCAGCCCACGTGTGTGCCGGTCAGGCTAAGCTGCTGGCGCAAAAATTCGACCAGCAGCGTGCGGCCTTCGACGTTTCCGGTCACGAGCTGGCCGTTCACCGTCATGGACACGGTGGCCATGGAAGCCTCCTCCCTGTGATCGTCTCGTGGCGCCCCCCGAAGGGCGCGCCTTTCATCATTCGGCCTGCCCGTTCGTCCGCTGCCGCGCGCCGCGCGGCTGGACATCGTGCAGTGCAGATCGAGTTTCCCCCTCCTGGATTGACGAGGTCAAGTGATTCCGGGTTCAGCGGAATGCTGCGCGGGCGAGGGCCGGCCTAGGGGCGTCCGGCGGCTCACCCAAGACCGAAGATCGCGAGCAGCAGGAGGACGATGACGAACACCCCCGTGACCCAGATGCCCGGCGCGAGTCCGCTGCCGACCACGGCGTCGGCCACCTCGGTGGCGCTCGCCTCGGCGGTCTCGGGTGCCGCTTCGGCCGGGGTTTCGGGTTCGGTGGGCCCTGCGACCTCCCCGGCGAAGCGTCCGAAGAAGTCGTCGGCGAACTTCTTGGCCGTACTGTCGATCAGCCGCGAGCCGATCTGGGCCAGCTTTCCGCCGACCCGGGCCTCTACGTCGTAGGTCAGAACGGTGGCGCCGTCGTCTGCCGCCAGCGCGACCTTGGCGCCGCCCTTGGCGAAACCGGCGGCCCCGCCTTTGCCTTCGCCGGAAATGATGTAGCTCGCCGGTGGATCGAGGTCGGACAGCGTGACCGCTCCGACAAACTTGACCGAAACGGGGCCGACCTTGGCCTTCACCGTGGCGGTGAATTCCGTGTCTGAGACCTTTTCCAGTTCCTCACAACCGGCAATGCAGCGTTTGAGAACCTCGGGGTCGTTGAGGGCCGCCCACACGGTCTCCCGCGGTGCTTCGATGCGGCATTCGCCGGTCATACGCATGGTGCGTGGTCCTTTTACCGCCCGCCTCCTCGGCGAGGATTGAGCCTATCTCCGGCTCCCCAGTCCGGCAAGGCGCCCGCCCGCGGCTACGGCCGGCGAGGCGGAGCCGACCCGGCACATCATTCGGCGGGCCGGTCTTCTGCGCTCGTCTGAGTCGCTCTTTTATTATTCCTATAGGACGGGGCTCCGGCTCGGATCGACTATTAACTTGGCGCCCCCGGAGGTCTCGGGCAATATATTCTGCCGCGTCTACGCGGCGCGCTGGGTCGCAGATGAATGGGGGGTGCGGTGCTTCACGCTGCCAGTCTGGCCGTCGCGCTCTCGTTCCTATGGCTGTTGCTTTCGGGACACTTTGCGGATCCGTTGCTGCTTGGCCTGGGGTTGGC
>JAZFZX010000127.1:0-3990 GCA_036444135.1 Kiloniellales bacterium
CCCTGGCCGGTCATAAGCTCCGGTGCGAGCCGCGGGCGTTGCAGCCAGTCATTGAAGTTGAAGGCGTGGATCTGGATCAGCCGCCCGAGCCGGCCGCTCGTTACCACCTCGCGGATCGCCTTGATCGGCGGCTGATAGATCTTGGAATGACCTTGCAGGAACTGGACGCCGTTCGCCTCCGCGGCCGCGATCATGCGGTCGCATTCCCGCAAAGACACGGCCATCGGCTTTTCGCAGATGATATGCTTGCCGTGCCGGGCGGCGCAGACCGCGTGCTCCGCGTGTTCGGTGTTAGGCGTTGCGATCCAAACCGCGTCGACGTCATCGCGCCGGCACAGCGCCTCGACGCTTTCTTCCGCCGGACGGTCCCAGGCCCGCTCGAAAGCGGCGCGGGCGTCCGACCGGATGTCGGCGCCGGCGGCCAGCGTGAAGGGCTGGCCGGGTTGGAAGGCCGGCAGCACCTGGGTCGAAGCGACGCCGAGGCCGGCGATACCGATCCGCATGGGCGCGTTCTCGGCCACGGGAGCCGCTTCAGGCCTCGGCCGCCTGGCGGTCGCGCCAGAATTCCATCTGCTGTGTCGACAGATCGATCTGGATCGAATCGTTGACCGCGGGGTCGCGGATGACGCCGGCCGGATCCTTGCCTTTCTCCACCGCCGCGATCTGCTCGCGCAGCAACCGGCGGAACATGGTCACGCCGCGATCGGCGGTGCCCAGATGCTCGCGCCCGCGGTCGGTGACCGGGCCTTGCGTTTCCCAGGCCATCGCGTCCTGGGAACCGAAGGTCGTGAGATGGTATTCGCCGTCCTCATTCTTGAATGACTCCGTGAACTCGATGGGGATGTCGGGCTGATCGACCTCGGACCCGTCCTCGGTCGGGGTGTACTGGCAGCGGAAGATCCGGGTGTGGGTGTCGTCCACCGGCACCCGGAAGTGCATCATGATGTTGGGATGCGGGGGCAAGAGGAGGATGTTGGGGAAGATCACCGGATGACCCTCGGTCTCTTCCGGCCCCTCGCCCTCGTAGAAGCGCTTCTTGATGATGCCGCACCAATTCGGTTCCTTCACCAGGATGAAATCCATCGCCCTGATGTCACGATGGTGAAATTCGCCGTCCGTCCTGCCCTGAAGGTGCATATTGTGCCCGTGCAGGAAATGGGTGTGACTGGGATCGACGGAATTCTCCATCACCTGCAGCCAATTACATTCGAGAACAGGCAGGATGTAGATTTTCCGCGCGACGTCACGCCGGACCAGAGCCTCGTAGCGGGGCAGGAGCGGCGCCGGATCGGGACCGAGATAGGCGAAGATCAGGCCCGACAGCTGCTCGATGCGATACGCTTTCGCCCGGACCTTGGATCTAAGCGGTAAGTCGTCGGGCTCGAACGGCATTTCGAGACAGGCGCCCTCGCAGTCGAACTTCCAGCCGTGATAGGCGCAACGCAGCCCGTCTTCCTCGATGAAACCGTAATAGAGCGAGGCGCTGCGGTGCGGACAGTGTTCCTCCAACAGGCCGAGGCGACCGGCGCCGTCGCGGAACAGCACCAGGTCTTCGCCGAGAACGCGCACGCGCCTTTTGGGCTGTTCGGCGGTAACCTCGCCCGCCGCGGCGATCGGGTGCCAATAGCGCCGGAGCAGCTCCCCCGCCGGGGTCCCCGGCCCCACCTGGGTCAGGCGTTCGTTTTCCGACGGCTTCAACATGATCTCATCCCTTGAGGCCGTTCAGGCCCCGGTCAGCTTGGCATAGTAGCGCCACGTGGCGTCGAGATGGGGCGACGGCCCCGCCCGGTTCTTGCGGCGTTCGCGGAAGACGGCGATGTCGTCGTCGGAGATCGGCCGTGGGTCGCCCAGCAGATGCGCCCGGTAGGTCATTTCCGCCAGTTCGTTGATCTTGATCGCGGTCACCGTCGCCTCTTCCACCGTGGCCCCCGCCGTGGTGATGCCGTGCCCGCGCATCAGGCAGACCCTTTTCTCGCCCATCGCCGCGCTGAATTCCTTGCCCAACTCGTCGTTACCGATGGTGACGCTGCGGCCATAGGTGGGGATGCCGTCGAGCACGAGATCGAGGCTCGAGGGATCGTAGGCGCCGTAGATCGGCCGTAGCGGCTTGTCGCAGATGGTGAACAGCACGACCGTCGCCGGGTGGATGTGGATGACGCTATTGACCTCGGGCCGGGTCTTGTAGAGCCAGGTGTGGATGAACACCTCCTGCGGCGGCGCCAGGCCGTCCGGCCCGTCCACCTTGTTGCCGTCGAGGTCGACCGCGATCACCTGCCCGGCCGTGGTGTATCGCACCCCGACCTCGTCGGGCCCGCGCGCCCGGATCAGTATGTGCTTGCCGTCGGACGCGCGCTGGCTGACATGGCCGGTCGCGGCCTTGGTCAGGTCCAGCCCGCCGATCACACGGCAGGACTTGGCGACCAGCTCGCGGGCGTCGGTGTCTTCGGGCGCGTCGGCCATATGCCTCATCCTCTCGCCGGCCAGGGCCGGGCGGTTATCAGACCTTGAGCTTGAACACCTCCCGCGCGGTGTCCTCGAAGATCATCTTCTTGTCCTCGTCGGTCAGCGACGGGATCGATTCGATCAGCGGTCGCGTGTCATCCATCCATTTGCCGGTATTCGGGTCCTTGGCTGTGCCGGCGCCGGGCCGCTCGGTGCCGAACATGCAGCGGTCGGTGCCCACCCAGCGGAACAGCATCTCGAGCGCGTCCTGGGTGTAGAGCGCGGTATCGAAGTAGAGCTGGCGCAGGCTTTCCTCGAAGGGCTTGCCCTTGCGCTTCATCCGCGCGGCGCGGAAGCGGCCGATCTGATAGGGGATCGCGCCGCCGCCGTGGCTGATGATGAGCTTCAGCTTGGGGAAGTCCTCGAACACCGAGGAGCCCAACAGGGAGATGATGGCGATGCTTTCCTCGATGATGAAGTTGAGCGTGTAGTTGTGCCGATGCGCCCGGCAGCTCGCCGAATGCACCAGCGCCGGTATATCGTACTCCACCAGCTTTTCGTAAATCGGGTACCAATACTCGTCGCCGAGACCCGGCGGCGCCATGCCGAGCCCCTCGCTGGGGTCCGGGTTGAGCAGGCAACTCCCCATGTTGAGGTCGTTGACGCAGCGATCGAGTTCGTCGAGGCAATCCTTGGGTTCCGTCCCCATGGCATGGGGCAGCGCCGCCATGGGGACGAACTTGTCGGGAAACAGCTCGCACTGGCGCGCCGTCAGGTTGTTACAGGCCTCGACGAAACCGCGTACGACCGAAGGCGGCTCCTCCGACGTCATGAGCTGATAGGGCCGGGGCGAGATGATCTGAATATCGGTGCCGACCTCCACCAGCTGCTCGAGGTGGGATTTGCCGCCATGCACCGGCTCGTTGAGCGCCTTGATGATCAGCTCGTCGTCCAGCTTCAGGGGCCCACGGGAGCGAATCCGGCTCGACAGCAGGTTTGCCTTGTAGGCAAACAACTTGTCGGGCGCGGTGAAATGCGCGTGCATGTCAATGATCATCGAAGTCCTCCCTTATCGCGTCTTTGTCGTTCAGGAACCTAGGCCGCCAGGGTATCCCAATAGGCGAAACCCATCGCGCAGCCGACGCCATCGGCGTTGCGATAGCACGGCACGTAATCGACCATCGTCCCCGTCACCCCGGCGCAGCCGGCGACGACGATCCAGTTGCGGATTTCCGACGTGCCGGTGGTCAGCACCTCGTCGGGCATCGATCCCATGTAGTCGATATCGTGTGACGTCACGGCGCCGATGAATTCGCGATCGAGCCGTTCGTCGATCTTGGTGTGGCTGAGCCCCCCCGAACCCACCACGACCAGGCGCAACGGCCTCTCGCTGGCGGCGATGGCGCGGCCGAGCGCGGCGCCGAAATCGAGGCAGCGCTTGGCGCTCGGCGCCGGCGGGAAATAGGTGTTCACCATCACCGGCACGATGGCGCGGTCGGCGTCGGGCAGCAGGAAATTGAGGACACGCCCGAAGGCATGGCCGAGTCC
>JAZFZX010000128.1:0-12216 GCA_036444135.1 Kiloniellales bacterium
ATGTAATCGGTCTGGTACTTGTCCTGGCCGCCGCTGCCGGTGTAGTGGAATTCTGCGTTGATCGTCCTTTCCTGGTCCGGGACGAGGGCGACCAGCCAGTACTTGTCGGTGATCCCCAGCCACCCGCCGGTGGAGGTAAATTGCTCGGGGCCATCTTCGACCAGTTCGTCGTAATCGATTTCCTCCAAGGTCTCGTCTAAAACGCCCAGCAGACCCTCGTGCAGGATGTAAAAACCGAGGATATCCGGCGTGCCGGTGCGCGAAACGAGGCCGTACGGCGACAGTGTCACCGGCGCCTCGCCGTTGTTCACCACCCGCTGGGTCACCGTGAACATGTAATTTTCGTCCAGCTCGATGAGCCTTTCGAAGCGCAGCCCCTCTCCGTTGTCCCAGGTGAGCGTGACGGGATTGCCCGGCGACAGCGTGTTGTGGTTGGCCTGCCAGACGGTTTCGGGTGAAGGCACGGCCGTGCCCTCTGGGCCCCCGGTCCAGCCGAAGTTGGCGTAGTAGGGCTGCGCGACGCCATCCGGCAAAAGCAGCACGATGTTCGGGCTGCCGGGCTCGAGGGTTTCCCTGTATTGCGTGAGCACCAGATCGTCGATCTGCCCGCCTTGGAGGGAGATCGAGCCTTTCAGCTTCGACGACTCGATCGAGATCCGACCGCCCTCGCCGAGCACGTCTTCGCGGCTTCGCAGAGCGGTGGCCCCGGGCGCTACGGCCGCTGTCATGCCGGGCGTCTCCGTCAAGCTTGGCGTCGGGATGTCCGTCGGCTGGCCGCTAGGGACATCCCGGCTTTCGGCCTGATCCGCCTGCTGGACCTGTTCGATCAATTTCTCGCGTTGCGGCCCGCCGATGAAGACTTCCCAGGTCACCAGGATGGCGAGCGACAGGACGACCGCGAGAAGGAGATTGCGTTGATCCATGAACCGTTCGTCTCGATAATGCCGCGGTGGGTGCGCCGTTCAGACCCGAAAGCCGCGGCCGAAGACCTGCCACCGCGCTGCGCCCCCGGCGCCGGCCGATGGCGATGAAACCGGGTCGGGGACCGGGTCGTAGCCCGACCCGCCCCAGGGATGGCAGTGAAGAACGCGTCGCATGGCCAGCCAGCCGCCGCGCGCCAGACCGTGGCGCGACAGCGCCTCCTCCGCATAGCAGGAGCAGGTCGGAAGATAGCGGCAGTCCGCCGGCAACAGGGGCGACAGGAACCATTGATAGAGGCGGATAAATCCGACGAGGACTCGGATCAGGGGGTTCATGACCGTTCTCCGCCTCCCTCTTTCGAGCGCTGCCCGGCGGGCCGTCTGCGCCGCTCAGCGTTCGAGGGCGGCTCGGCGCCCTCGTTGCCTAGGCTGGCCAGCGCTGTGCGCAAGTCAGCCACCAAATCGGCGTATCGCCGGGTCAGGGTCCCGGCGCGTGCCACCAGGACGTAGTCGTGACCCGGCTGCCCCATCTCGGGCAGGATTTGCGCCGCCGCGGCGCGCAATCGCCGCCGGGCGCGGTTTCGCGCCACGGCCTTGCCCACTTTGCGGCTCGCCGTGAAGCCGACGCGGATGGCCTCAGGGTTGCCGCTCCATTCCAGCGCCGCCGGCCGGCCACGGACCTGCGGCCGCTGTACGAAATCGGCCGTCGCGCCCGACCGGCGCGCGGCCTGCAGGATCAAACCCGGCGTCACCTTTTTCCGGCGTGCGGCTGCCACCCGGAGGAAATCTGGCCGCGTTTTCAACCGCCGGATCTCCGGCTTCATCGCCTTAGGCGGACAGCCGCTTGCGCCCTTTGGCGCGGCGCCGCGCGATGACCCGGCGTCCGCCGACCTTCGCCATGCGGGAACGAAACCCGTGGCGGCGTTTGCGGACAAGCACGCTGGGCTGATAAGTGCGCTTCACGGCCGAAACTCCGTCAACGTCTTAGCTTTGGATTGCGCAGGGTGTATAAGCGGGGCCATAAGGGCTGTCAACGCCGCGCGCAGAGATCCGAAGCGATGGACCGGCAGATCGGGAAAATGTCACGCGCCCTTCACCACTTGGTGAATGGCCGCCTGTCGCCGAAAGCCTTACATAGCTCTGTCGAATACCTTGGGACTCCGGTGTTTTGCGCCCGGGGGCGTGCGGCGGGACGAAACGGCAGTGTTGCGGTTGCCCCGCGCCCTCCGAACCCATGACCAGGCGGCGCGGAGCAATCCCGCGAAAGGGGCGACCGAGAGAACGATGAGCAGCGACCCCAGTACCGACATCGCAGGCAAGAGGATAACTGTCCGCCGGTTCATTCCGCTGTTGATCCTGCTGGCGGGTTTGGTGCTGTTCTTCGCCACCGGGCTCAACCAATATCTCAGCTTCGAGGCGCTGGGCGAGCACCGGGAGTGGCTGAACGCCCAGGTCGAGCGTTACGGTGTGCTCGCGGGCGTCGTGTTCATGGTGATCTATGCCGTGGTTATCGCCTTCTCGATTCCCGGTGGTGCGGCACTGACCATCGTCGGCGGTTTTCTGTTCGGCACCTTGGCCACGACGGCCTATGTGGTGATCAGCGCGACCGTCGGTGCGGTCGCCCTGTTTCTGGCGGCCCGCAGCGCGCTGTTCGATGTGCTGCACGCCAAGGCCGGGCCGGCTTTGCTCAAGATGGAGCAGGGCTTCAAGGAAAGCGCGCTCAGTTACCTCCTGGTGCTCCGGTTGATTCCCCTGTTTCCCTTCTGGCTGGTCAATCTGGTGCCGGCGCTGCTCGGCGTGCCGCTCAGGACCTATGTCATCGGAACGGCGTTCGGAATCATTCCCGGCACCTTCGTTTACGCCAGTATCGGCAACGGGCTTGGCGCCATTCTCGATACCGGCGAGCAGCCCGACCTGACGGTGATCTTCAACACCGAGGTGTTGATCCCGATCCTCGGACTGGCGGTGCTATCTTTGCTGCCGGTTTTGTACAAATTGGTGAAGGCGCGGCGCGGCGGTGGGGCGTGACCGTGGCACCCGGATCGATGCATTACGGGGCATTCCGGACATGACGGAGACATGGACCGCCGACATTTGCGTGATCGGTGCCGGCTCGGCCGGGCTGACGGTGGCCGCCGGCGCTTCTCAGATGGGCGCGAACAGCGTCCTGGTCGAACGCGGCGCGATGGGCGGCGATTGTCTGAACTACGGCTGCGTGCCGTCCAAATCTCTGCTGGCCGCGGCCAAGGCCGCCACGCTCAACGGCACGGCGCACCGTATGGGCGTGCGTTTCGACCCGCCCACCATCGACTTTTCGGACGTGCATGGCCACGTGCACGACGTGATCGCCTCGATCGCCCCGCACGACTCGCAGGAGCGGTACGAGGGCCTCGGCGTCCGGGTGATCCGCGACACGGCGCGCTTCGTAGGGCCCCGCGAGATCGACGCCGGCGGCACGCGCGTGCGGGCCCGGCGGTTCGTCGTGGCGACCGGCTCCAAACCCTTCATCCCGCCCTTGCCGGGGCTGGACGAGGTCGACTATTTGACCAACGAGACGGTCTTTGCGCTGAGCGAACTGCCCGGGCATCTGATCGTCATCGGCGGCGGGCCGATCGGCTGCGAGCTGAGCCAAGCCTTCCGGCGGCTCGGCGCGCAGGTCAGCCTCGTCGAGATGGCGTCGCTCCTGCCCAACGACGATCCGGAGCTGGTCGATGTGGTGCGCACCCGGCTGCGCGCGGACGGGGTGAACCTCTACGAGGGGGCCTTGGCCACGGCGGTGCGGCGCAATGACGCCGGCCTGACGCTGGAAATCGAACGGAACGGCGCGCGCGAGACGTTGTCCGGCAGCACGCTGCTGGTCGCCGTGGGGCGGCGGCCCATGGTCGAGGGCATGGACCTCGAGGCCGCCGGGATTGCCTACGACCGGCGCGGCATCCAGGTCGATGGGCGGCTGCGCACCACCAACCCCAAGGCTTATGCGGCCGGCGACGTGGCCGGCGGCTATCAATTCACCCATATCGCCGGATACCACGCGGGCGTGGTCCTCAAGAACGCGCTTTTCCGGTTGCCCGCGAAGGCCGACAGCCGGGCCGTGCCCTGGGTCACCTATACCGAGCCCGAGCTGGCGCACGTCGGCATGAGCGAAACCGCCGCGCGGGACCGCCACGCCCAAATTCGGGTGCTGCGCTGGCCGTTCGCGGAGAACGACCGCGCCCGCTGCGAGCATCAGGACGACGGCTTCGTCAAGGTGATGACGACGGCCCGCGGGCGTATCCTGGGCGCCAGCATGGTCGGGGCCCATGCCGGGGAACTCATTCAACCCTGGGTGCTGGCGCTGTCGAAGGGCCTCAACATCGGGGCCGTGGCACAGATGATCGCGCCCTACCCGACGCTCGGCGAAGTCAACAAACGTGCGGCCGGATCGTTTTACACGCCGGGCCTTTTCAGCGCGCGTACGCGGGCCCTGGTGCGTTTCCTCGCCAAGTTCGGATGAGACGCGGGCACCCGGAGGGAAGATTTCTCACAAACATTTGATACGGCGTTTGAATTCGTGAGTCGCATCGCCTGTGGGGAAGCGCCATTAATAGAGCGTTCAAACGGAAACCGCGGTCTCCGGCGTCATTGGTCGGCGGCTGTATCACAGTAGAGATCAGCGCCGGCCGTGCCGGTTTGCTTGTTCGGGAGGACTTGATGATCAAAGAAACCCTTGTCGCCCTCAGCGTCGTGACTTTGGCGACCTCGGCGATTGCTTTGCCGACGGCGGCGGTGAAGGCCGGCACGCCGGTGCAGCTTGCTCAGTGTAGTCCGTGTAATCCCTGCGCGGCGGCAGCCTGCAATCCGTGCAATCCCTGCGCGGCAGCGGCATGCAATCCGTGCAATCCCTGTGCGGCAGCGGCATGCAATCCGTGCAATCCCTGCGCAGCGGCATGCAATCCGTGCAATCCCTGTGCGGCCAATTAGCCTGGACACCGCTCCGATTTGGGAGGTTCAGGCCCTAGGCGCGCCCGTCACCTCGGCGGCTCCCCCTCGCCATTAAAGGGGTGGCGGCGCGTCTCTCTTGTTTGATCTTCGCGCCGGATTGGGCCGGCGCGGGCGGGTGTTGCTGCACAATTGACCCAAGGCACGTGCTATAAATCATGTGCCATGTTGGGCAAGTCCAAAACTCCCCCGGCGTTCGCGTTTGGACTTTCGGCGCGACTGCTGCTTTTGACCATCGGCTTCGTGATGCTGGCCGAGGTGCTGATCTACACGCCGTCGATCGGCCGCTTCCGTCTGGTCTATCTGGAAGAGCGCCTGGCCGCGGGGCACCTGGCCATCCTCGCCTTGGAGGCGACGCCCGATCATATGGTCAGCCAAGAGCTGACGATCGAACTGCTCAAGCATGTCGAGGCTTTCACGGTGGCGCTGACCAAGCCCGGCGCCGGCAAGTTGATGCTGATGGACCTGCCGCCCAAGCATCTCGACGCGAGCTTCGACCTTCGGGGGGCGGGCTTCTTTGTCCTGATCAGAGACGCCTTTGCGGCCCTGCTGGCCAAACCCGGCCGGGTCATTCGCGTGGTGGGCGTGTCCTCGAAGGACCCCAACATCCTGGTCGAGGTCGTGTTGAACGAAGGGCCGATGCGCGATGAGATGTTCGCCTTCTCCCAGCGCATCCTGGCTCTTTCGCTGGTGATCTCGCTGTTCACGGCGGCGCTGGTGTTTCTCAGCCTGCATTGGATGATGGTGCGCCCCATGCGGCACATCACGGCCAGCATGAGCGCCTTCCGCAAGGATCCGGAGGACGCCTCGCGGGTCGTTCGGCCGTCGAACCGGCGCGACGAGATCGGCTTTGCCGAGCACGAGCTGGCGGCCATGCAGGAGGGTCTGCGCGCGTCGCTGCAACAGAAAACCCGCCTGGCCGCGCTGGGTGTCGCGGTCACCAAAATCAATCACGACCTGCGCAATATCCTGGCGACCGCGCGGCTGGTGTCGGACCGCTTGGACCTCAGCGACGACCCAGAGGTGAAGCGGGTCACGCCGACGCTGATGAGCGCCATCGACCGGGCGGTCAACCTCTGCGCCCAGACCCTCAGCTTCACCCGTGAAGGTCCGCCCGCGCTGGAGCTCACCCGGTTCGATTTGCGCGCGCTGGTGGCGGACGTGGGCGCCGCATTGCCGGAAACGGTCAACGGCCAGCCGGTGTGGAACAGCCTGCTGCAGGGGGCCGTGGAGATCGAAGCCGACCGCGAGCATTTGTTCCGGGTGTTGAGCAACCTGGGACAGAACGCCATCGAAGCGGGGGCCAGCCGGGTCGAGGTCTCGGCCGAGCAGATGGACGGCCGCGTCCGCGTGACGGTGCGCGACAATGGGCCCGGCCTGCCACCGCGCGCGCACCAGCAGCTGTTTCAACCCTTCACGGGCTCGGCCCGGCCCGGCGGGACCGGACTCGGCCTGGCGATCGCCCGCGACCTGGTACGGGCGCACGGCGGTGAGATCCGCCTGGAACACTCCACGGCGGACGGCACCAGCTTCCGAATCGAACTGCCCGTGCGGCAGATGGAAACCTAAGACCGACAATCATAGATATTGACCCATTTCATGGGCGCGCGCGGCCGCGGACCGTGCCGGAACCGTTGCCCGCCACGTCCCCTCGTCAATCCATGGCCAGGACCTGCAGCTTGAGATAGGCGGTCTCCGGCAGGAAGGGGTGCACCGGGTGGTCCGGCCCGGCGCCGCGCTGAAAAAGCACCCGTCCTTGGCGTCCGGCGTCGTTCAGGCCACGGCGCACTTGCTCTGCGAACATGGCGCCATCCACGTGATGCGAGCAGGATGCGGCAACCAGATGCCCGCCCGGCGCGACCGCCAAGGCGGCCAGGCGCGCCAACTTGCGGTAGCCCTTCAGGCCTTGCGGAAGGTCCCGCTTGACCTTGACGAAGGCCGGCGGGTCCACGATCACCAGCTCGTATCGTTCGCCGGCGCGGACCCGGCGCGCCAGCTCGGCGAAGACCTCGCCCTTGACGAACGAACAGGACCCGGCCACCGCGTTCGCGTCTACCGCCTGCCCGGCCAGGGCGAGCGCCGTCTCTGAGCGGTCGACGCCGATCACCTCCCGCGCGCCGCCGAGGGCGGCTTGTATGGCGAAGCCACCGCTATGGCAGTAGCAATCGAGGACTCGGCCGCCGCGGGCCAGCCGCGCGGCCAGGGCCCGGTTGTCGCGCTGGTCATAGAACCATCCGGTCTTTTGACCGCCGGCCGGATCCGCGAAATAGCGGGCGCCGTTCTCGCGCACCAGGGTGGGGCCGTCCAAGTGGCCCTTGGCCACCTCGACGTAGAGCGGCAGGCCTTCCAGCTCCCGCGTTTGGCTGTCGTTGCGCAGGACCACGGCCTCGGGGTGCACCACGCGCTCCAGGGCCGCCAGCAGATAGGGACGCAGGCGTTCCATGCCCGCGGTGTTGATCTGCACCACCAGGGTCCCGCCGAACCGGTCGATGATCGTCCCCGGCAGACCGTCGGCTTCGGCGTGGCACAGGCGGTAGTAAGGCTCGTCGAACAGGCGCTCGCGGATCTCCAGCGCCCGCGCCAGGCGCCCGCTCAGGAAATCCTCGTCGATGGTCACGTCGGCCTTGCGGCTCAGGAGACGCGCCGCGATCAAGGGGTGCCGGTTGAAGATCGCCGTACCGATGTCCTGGCCCCCAGCGGCGGTCAGCCGCACCACGCCGCCCGGCGTCAGGTCACGGGTGGCGGCGTCCATCTCCACCTCGTTCGAATAGACCCAGGGATAACCGCCGGTCACGCGGCGGTGGGCGCCGGGTTTCAGGCGCACGACCGGCCGTGGCTCCGCATCCGGCAGCGCGGACGGATCGGTCGGGCTATGCTGGGCAGGATCGTTCATGGCTACCGCTTGGGCGCTCTGCTGGCGCCAGATGGCGGGGGTCGGGGTTCGGAAGGCTTGCGCAGTCTAGCTTTTGCACGGGCGCCTGCAAGCACGGAGCAAAATCGGCCACCGCCGGGCGGACACCGCCGTGCCGCCTGGCCCGCCGCCGGGCCGGTGGTTTGACAGTGGCGCCGATGCCGTGCGTTGATGTATTCTCGATGCCCCGGTACGCGCGACCGGAAAGGCAGGAACGCCCAACCGCGAAGGGGCGCCCCTCGGGACCGTCTGTTGGCGCGAGCGCGGCCGCTGCAGCGCAAAGGTTTATGTTGCACCGCAATATTCCAACGCTAGAATGTTTCGTTAGGTCATTTGAGGGGCACGACACGGTCACCTGCGACCGGGAAGGTGAAGAATGACCACCGAACCCCGCAGCAAAGCGATCACCGTTCAGGACATCCGCGGCCGCAAGGGCGGCGAGCCGATCGTTTGCCTGACGGCCTATAGCACGCCGATGGCGCGGGCGCTCGATGCGCACGTCGATCTGCTTTTGGTCGGCGACTCGGTGGGCATGGTCATCTACGGCATGGACACCACGATCGGCGTCAGCCTGGAGATCATGATCGCCCACGGCGCCGCCGTGGTTCGGGGCGCCCAGCAGGCCTGCGTGATCGTCGACATGCCGTTCGGCAGTTATCAGGAATCGCCGGAGCAGGCATTCCGAAACTGCGCACGCGTGCTCACCGAGACCGGCTGCGCCGGCGTCAAGCTGGAGGGCGGCCAGGCGATGTCGGAAACCGTGGCGTTCCTGGCGGCCCGCGGTATTCCCGTCCTCGGCCACGTGGGTTTGTTGCCCCAATCCGTCCACACCCAAGGCGGTTTCCGGACTCAAGGCAAGGAGGAGGCCGCCGCCGCACAGCTCCGCGAGGATGCGCAGGCGGTTGCGGGGGCCGGAGCCTTTGCCGTGGTGATCGAGGGCACGATCGAGGCGGTTGCCCGTGACATCACCAGCCACCTCGACGTGCCGACCATCGGTATTGGCGCCTCGCCGGCCTGCGACGGGCAGATTCTCGTCACCGAGGACATTCTGAACCTGTCGGGTGGGCGTGTGCCCCGCTTCGTGAAGCGTTACGCGGACTTGGGCGCGTCGGTGGAGGCCGCGGCGGCGGCCTATGCCGCTGACGTGCGGGCACGGCGGTTCCCGGGCCTGGAGCACTGCTTCGGGGCCAAGCCCACATCCGGCCCGCGCAAGCGTGAGTCGCCGGAGCTGCGTCCCGCCGGCCGAATCACCGCCAAAACGGGATGAGCGAGTCGGCGAAGGACTCGCCGAAACAGGGCCACACGATCGAAACGGTCCGCCGGGTGACTGGGCTGCGAGAGGTCGTCGCCGGGTGGCGATCCGCCGGCGCGCGCGTGGGGCTGGTTCCCACCATGGGCGCGCTGCATGCCGGTCATGTCGCCCTGGTGCGCCGGGCGCGCGAGGACTGCGGCCGGGTGGTGGCGAGCCTGTTCGTCAATCCCATCCAGTTCAACAAACCCGGCGATCTGAAAGGCTATCCCCGCGACGAGGCTAGCGACGCGGCCAAGTTCGAAGCCGAAGGCGTCGATCTGCTGTTCGCGCCGGACGTGGCGGAGGTCTATACGGAGGGCTTCGCCACCAAGGTTTCGGTGCCGGCGCTCAGCGACTGCCTGTGCGGCCTGGCGCGCCCGGGCCACATGGACGGCGTGGCCACGGTGGTCGCCAAGCTGCTCAACCAGTGCCAGCCGGACGTCGCCTACTTCGGCGAGAAGGACTTCCAGCAACTCCAGATCATCCGGCGCATGACGGCCGATCTGAACATTCCGGTAGAGATCGTAGCGGTGCCGACGGTGCGCGAGGCCGACGGCCTGGCGCTGTCGTCGCGCAATCTGCTGCTGTCGCCGGAACAGCGTGCCGTGGCGCCGGCCATGCACCGCGTCTTGCGCGCCGCGGTGGACCAGCTGGCCGGCGGTGGACCAGCCGCCGAGCCGGTGATAGCGGCGGCCCGCACGGCGATCGTCGCCGCCGGATTCGAGGGCCTCGACTACCTGGAACTGCGCGCCGAAGCCGATCTCGCGGCGCTCGAGCGCGCGGACCGCCCGGCGCGCCTGTTCGCGGCGGCCTGGCTGGGCGGCGTGCGGCTGATCGACAACGTTCCGGTGGAACCGGGGCCGGCCTGATCGCGCGGCTCCGGTGCCTGCCGGCATTCGGCGTCAGTCCGGGCGGCTGTGGATGATCGGCGGCACCGATCGGGGTTCGGTATCCCAGGGGAACAGAATCCACGTATCCTGGCTGACCTCGGTGATGAAGGTGTCCACCAGGGGCCGGCCCGCCGGTTTGGCGTAGACCGTGGCGAAATGGGCCTTGGGCAGCAGGTTGCGCACCACCTGGGCCGTTTTTCCGGTGTCGACCAGGTCGTCGATGATAAGCCAACCCTCGCCGTCCCCCGGCACCGACTTGAGCACCTGGAGCTGGCCCTGGGCGCGGTCGTCGTAGCTGGCGATGCAGACCGTGTCGATCAGCCGTACCTCCAGCTCGCGGGCGACCACGGCGGCGGGCACCAGGCCGCCCCGGCTGATGGCGGCGATGCCTTTCCAGGGGCCGCCCTCCACCAGGCGCCAGGCGAGCGCCTTGGCGTGGCGATGCAACTCCTCCCAGGACACGGGGAAGGTGCGCTGCGGTTGCGTTGCGGCGGTCTCGGCGGCGGTCTCGGCGCCGGTCTTCGCATCGGTCGTGGGCGTGTCTGGCACCTCTGGCGGCTCCCTCGGTGGTGGTGGCAGCCGATTAAAGCCGATGGCGGACAGGGCCGCAACGGGCGCGCGGCAACGGCCGGGCGGAGCCAGGGCCGGTTCCGCCTGAACGGAAAATGCTCTAGGCCCGCGAACGCGCGCCGCGCGGCGCCTCAGGTTGTGAGATCTGGCGCCAGCACCAATTGGACGCCGGCCACCTTCCAACTGCCGTCCGGCTGCCGTTCCATGAAGTAGTACGCCAGCACCGCCTGTCCGTCCGGGCCGACCAACAGCACGTCCTGAACCGGGCCCCTAGGGCTCTGGCGCAAGTCTTGGAAGACGACCTCCTGGGGCCGGTAGACCGGGCCGTAATGGCGGCGCACCATTTCCATGAAGGTGTCCGGCGTCGCAAATTTGCGCTTGATCACCGGCGCGGCAAAGGCAAAGGCGCCGGGGCCGTCGTCGCGCCGGAAGGCGGAGAGCTGCCGTTCGATCACGCTGCGAATCGCGACGCCGTCGGCGGCCTCCTCGGCGCGGCCCGCCATCGGCGCGAGAAGGCCGGCGATGAGGACGAGAACAGCGGTTCTGCGTGTCACGGGACCCTCCGTCGGTTTCGCGGCCTGGCGGCGCGGATGCGGCGTCAACGCACGTAGAGGTGGACCTCGTCGGCGCCGACCAGCGGCGAGGCGGTGGCGGCGACGAAGATCCGCTCCGTCGGCACGCCCATTGCGGTCAGGCTGCGCAGGACCGCTTCGGCGTTGCGCAGCGCATCTTCGTCCGGCAATCCGGCTCCGGAGACGATACTGGGGGTTACGGCCACCAGGTCGAAGACCGCTCCGGGGCGCCGCCGCAGCGCTTCGCTCACCGCGCCGTAAAGCGGCACCTCGTAGTCGACCCCGGGATCGTCGAAGCGAATGATCACCAAGGGCACCGCCCGCCCGACCAAGGCCGCGCCGGCGACGCTGGCAGGGACCGGGACCGGACCGGCATAGATCTTGCCCCGGGCCACGCCCACGGCGAGGCGCGCCAGATGACCGCGTTCGTCGGCCAGATAGCTCTGGCCGCGCGCCGCGTCGCGCGCCGCGACGTCGGCCAGGGCGCCGGACACCGCCACCGTATCGCCGGCCTCGCTGTCCAGCGTGGCCAGCTCTCGCCGGTCCATTTCATGGTCCACGCCACGGTCGAGGGCGCCGCGGATCGAGGCCAACAGAAAGGCGGCGCGGGTGGCGGTCGCGGTGGCGTCGTTGGACAGACCGTTGAGCGCCGCCAGGCTGCGGCCGGTGGCCGCCAACTCGCCCTCCGCCTCGTTCCACAGGCGCACCAGGTCGGCATCGCCCGGCACCGCTTGGGCCTGCAGTCGCGCCTCGAGAGCCGCGGTCAGCTCGTCATAGGCGGCGCCATTGCGCCGCGCCGCGCCGCGCAGGGCGTGCAGGCGTGCGTCATGGGTTGCCAGGCGGTCCTGCAGGCCGGCCAGCTCAACGCGTAACGCCTCGACCTCCTCCTCCGCCGGCGTTTCGCGCGGCACGCCCGGGCTTACGCCCGTTGGCGCGAACCGCTCCTGGCCGAGCGGCAAGCTGGTGGTGGCCGGTTCGGCGGTCTCGGTCTCGGTGGGCGTGGGCGCCGGTTCGGCGGCGGCTTGCACCTGGGCCGTTGCCTCGCCGCCCTCGACCGGCCACAGCGCCTCCTCGGGGAAGCCAC
>JAZFZX010000129.1:0-4340 GCA_036444135.1 Kiloniellales bacterium
GCGCGCCATCGTGGTCGATGACAACGGCTGTGGCCTGCCAAAGAAACAACGCCATCGGCTGACCGAGCCCTACATCACCACCCGTTTGGGCGGGACGGGCCTCGGCCTGGCGATCGTGCGCAAGATCATGGAAGACCACCAAGGGGCTGTTCTCCTGCAGGACCGGCCCGGGGGCGGCGCCCGGGCAATCCTGAGGTTCCCGTCGCCCGACGAAGCCCCATCCCACAAATCGCGGTCAAGCCAACCCGAGAAACGCAAGGCGCTCACTCATGGCGTGTGACATCCTCATCGTTGATGACGAAGCCGACATTCGAATGCTGATCACGGGCGTCCTGTCCGACGAAGGCTATGGAACACGCGAAGCGGCCGAAAGCGCCGGCGCCCTGGACAGCATCCGGGACCGGGTGCCAAACCTTTTGATCCTCGACATCTGGCTGCAGCAGAGCGAGCTGGACGGTCTGGAGGTGCTGGAGATCTTGATCCGCGATTATCCAATGCTGCCGGTGGTGATGATCAGTGGCCACAGCACCATCGAATTGGCGGTCAGCGCCATCAAGCTGGGCGCATACGATTTCATCGAAAAACCCTTCAAGGCCGACCGGCTGCTGGTCGTCGTCGAACGCGCCATAGAGGCGGCCCGTTTGCGACAGGAAAACGAGGAGCTGCGCCTGCGGGCCGGGCCGGTAAGCGACTTGGTCGGCGAGTCTTCCGCCGTCAACCAATTGCAGCAAGCGATCTCCAAGGTCGCCCCGACGGGCAGCCGCGTGCTGATCACCGGGCCTGCCGGGGCAGGCAAGGAAATGGTGGCGCGGCTGGTGCACGAACAGTCGCGGCGGGACGACGGTCCATTTTATATCTTGAACTGTGCGACCATGCATCCCGACCGGTTGGAGAGCGAGCTGTTCGGCTTTGAGTCCGGAGCCGACGGACCGGATTCACCGGCCAAGGTGGGAATCCTCGAGCGGGCCCACGGCGGCACCCTGTTGCTCGACGAAGTGGCCGATATGCCGCTGGAGACCCAAGGCAAGATCGTTCGGGCACTGCAGGAACAGACCTTCTCGCGGTTGGGCGGGGACCGGCCCGTGGAGGTCGACGTCCGCGTGATCGCCTCGACCAACCGCGATCTGTTGGCCCTGATCGCAGAGGGTGCCTTCCGCGAGGACCTCTATTACCGGCTCAACGTCGTGCCGATACGGGTTCCGGCGCTGCGCGAGCGCCGCGAGGATATCCCGGACCTGATCGACCATTTCATGACCTGTTCGGCCCAGGCCGCGGGCTTGCCGCCGCGCAAGATGTCCGCCGACGCCATTGCGGCCTTGCAAGCCTATGATTGGCCGGGCAACGTGCGCCAATTGCGCAACGTCATGGACTGGATCCTGATCATGGCCCCGGGAGATTTGGACGAGCCGGTTCTGGCCGCCATGCTGCCGCCAGATGTCGGCGCCATCGCCCCGGTCGTCACGCACGCCGACGCTGCACAGGAGGTCATGTCGTTGCCTCTGCGCGAAGCCAGGGAGGTGTTCGAGCGACAATACCTCGAGGCGCAAATTTCGCGATTCAGTGGCAACATCTCCCGCACCGCTGGATTCGTTGGCATGGAGCGCTCTGCGCTGCATCGCAAGCTCAGGATGCTCGGCATCACGCCGGGCGACCGTCACTAACGGCCACCAGACAGACCCGGTCGGATCATGCAAGTCATCATCTGCGGCGCGGGCCAGGTCGGCTCCAACATCGCGCGCTATCTGGCGGCCAGCGAAGACGCCGACATCACGGTCATCGACAGGTCCCCGCAGCTGATTCACAAGATCGTCGATTCCCTGGACGTGAAGGGGCTGGTGGGCTTCGCCTCGCATCCGGACGTCTTGGAACGGGCGGGCGCCGCGGACGCCGACATGGTGATCGCGGTCACCTACGCCGATGAAGTGAACATGGTGGCCTGCCAGATCTGCCATTCCCTGTTCGACGTGCCGACCAAGATCGCCCGCGTGCGCCATCAGAGCTACCTCGACCCCATGTGGGCCAATCTCTTCTCGCGCGATCACATGCCGATCGACGTGATCATTTCGCCGGAGATCGAGGTGGCCCGGGCCATCGCACGGCGGCTCGAGCTGCCGGGGGCGTTCGAGGTCATCCCCCTGGCCGATGGCAAGGTGAGCTTGATCGGAGTCCACTGCACCGAAGAGTGCCCGATCCTGGATACGCCGCTGCGGCAGCTGACCGGGCTGTTTCCCGACATGCACATCGTGGTGATCGGCATCTCGCGCGACGGCCAGGGCATCGTGGCCTCCGGCGACGACGAGCTGCGGGTCGGCGACAACGTCTATTTCGTCGCGGAAACCGGGCATATCCCACGCGCCATGCCGGCCTTCGGCCACGAGGAAACCGAGGCGCGCCGCGTCATCATCGTCGGCGGCGGAAACATCGGCCTCTATCTCGCCCAGAACGTCGAGAAGCATCATCCGCACGTATCGATGAAACTGGTCGAGATTGACAAGACCCGCGCCGAATTCGTGGCGCAAACGCTGCAGCGCACGGTGGTGATCAACGGCGACGCCCTGGATGGGGAAATCCTGGAGGAGGCCAACGCCCGCACCGCCGATACGATCGTGGCCGTCTCCAACGACGACGAGGTCAACATCCTGGCCTCGATGCTCGCCAAGCGCCACGGCTGCCGCCGGGCGGTGACCTTGATCAACAAGAACTCCTACGAACCGCTGGTCGGCTCGCTCGGGATCGAAACCATCGTCAATCCGCGGGTTATCACGGTATCGCGCATCCTGGAACACGTGCGCCGCGGCCGCATCCGGTCCGTGCACACGCTCTCCGAGGGCTTCGGCGAGCTGATCGAGGCCGAAGCGATGGAGACCTCGAGCCTGGTCGGCGTGCCGCTGCGGGAGGCCAAGCTTCCCGACGGTGTCGTCCTGGGCGCGCTGGTGCGCAATGGCGAGGTCATCATTCCGCGCGGCAACACCGTCGTACGGACAGGCGATCTCGTGATCCTCTTTGCCGCCAGCGAAGCGGTCAAGAAGGTCGAAAAGCTATTCGCGGTGAAGCTGGAGTTCTTCTGATCTCCGATCCGAACGGCCCGGCAGGGCAGGAAAGTCCGGCCGCAAAGGAGGAAAAGGTGCCGCAGCAAGCCTACGTCAACGGCCGTTACCTGCCGCATCGCGCGGCGTCGGTGCACATCGAGGACCGCGGCTATCAGTTCGCCGACGGCGTCTACGAGGTGGTCCCGGTGGTGCACGGCGTGCCGGTCGACGAGGACCCGCATCTCGACCGTCTCGAACGGTCCTTGCGAGAGCTGCGCATCGACATGCCCATGTCGCGGGCGGCGCTCAAGCTGATCTGCCGCGAACTGATGCGCCGCAACCACCTGTCGCATGGCTTTCTCTATATGCAGGTCACCCGTGGCGTTGCGCCCCGCGATCACGCCTTTCCGAAGCGCGCAAAGCCCGCGCTCGCCATGACGACGCGCCAGACCAAACCCCACAGCGCCGAGTTGCTGGGCCGGGGCGTGGCGGTCATCACCGTACCCGATATTCGATGGAAACGATGCGATATCAAATCAGTAGCCCTACTTCCTAATGTCATGGCTAAACAAAATGCTCTCGACAGCGGCGCCTATGAGGCCTGGCAGATCGACGGCGATGGCTACGTGACGGAGGGAACCTCGACGAACGCCTGGATCGTGACCCAGGACAACAAGCTGGTTACCCGTGATGCCTCCAACTCGATTCTGAACGGGATCACCCGGCTGCGCCTGCTTGCGATCGCCGAAACCGAGGGCTTGAGCTTCGAAGAACGTGCGTTCACCGCCGAGGAGGCGGCCCAGGCCCGCGAGGCTTTCCTGACCTCCAGCACCAATTTCGTCATGCCGGTCACGCAGGTCGACGGCCAGCCGGTCGGAAACGGCCACCCTGGCCTGTTCACGCTCAAGCTGCGCGAGTCCTATTTCGACTACATCGCAACGCTCAAAGACGACGCATGACGGCCGTTCCGCCGCGGGCGTTGCTGTTCGACTGGGACAACACTCTGGTCGATACCTGGCCGACCATCCATCACGCGCTCGCCGTTACGTTCCGCGAGATGGGGCGGGAGCCCTGGACCCTGGAGCAGACCCGCGCGCGGGTGCGCGAATCGGCGCGCGACAGCTTTCCGGAACTGTTCGGCGAACGCGCCGCGGAGGCCGCAGATACCTTCTATCGCACCTTCGAGGCCGATCACCTGGAGCGGCTGAAGGAACGGCCGGGGGCCACGGAGATGCTGGGCCGGTTGGACGCCGCCGGCTACTACCTGGCGGTGGTCAGCAACAAGCGCGGCGACCTGCTGCGCAAGGAAGC
>JAZFZX010000130.1:0-6385 GCA_036444135.1 Kiloniellales bacterium
CATGCCCCGGCGTGTTACCGATCACCCCTTGGCCGGCCGCTTCCCGGCGCGCCCTGAGGGCATAGTAGCGGCAGAAATCGACCGCCTCGCGCACCTCGGCCACGGCGTCAGGCAGGGTTTTGCCGGCCTCGCGCAGGCAGATCGCCATGAGCCCGGCTTGCTCCGCCTCCATGAGGTCGGCCATGCGCTCCAGGCAGGCCGTGCGCTGGTCCGCCGGCGTTGCATCCCAGCCGGGCGCCGCCGCCGCGGCCAGGCTCAGCGCCGCTTGCACGTTCCCGTCCGTCGCCTCCGTCACCTGGCCCACCACGCGCCGCAGGTTGGCCGGGTCGCGCACCTCCTTGGCGGCTTCCCCGCCCCGCTCTTCGCCGCCGACGATAGCCGACGCATGCCAGCCCGGCACGGCCGCCGCACTCATGGCATCCGCCAGCGGCGCCAGCACCATGGGATCGCCGAGGTCGAGGCCGGCCGAGTTGCGCCGCTCCGCGCCATAGAGATCGGCCGGCAGAGGGATGCTCGGATGCGGGACCGTGGCCAACGCCCGGGTGTGCTCGACCGGGTCGGCGATGATCTCCTCGATCGGCAGTTTCTCGTCGACGATGCGGTTGACGAAGGAGCTGTTGGCACCGTTTTCCAGCAGCCGGCGGACCAGGTAGGCGAGCAGGTCCTCGTGGCTGCCGACCGGCGCGTAGATGCGGCAGGGTATTCGCGCCTTGCCTTCGACGATCTGCTCGTAGAGCGCCTCGCCCATGCCGTGCAGGCGCTGGAACTCGAAGTCGCGCGAGTCCCCGGCGCGATCCAGTACGGCGGCCACGGTGTGGGCATTGTGGGTGGCGAACTGCGGATAGAAGGCCTCCGGGTCGGCGAGCAGGCGCTTCATGCAGGCGAGATAGGAGACATCGGTCGAGGACTTGCGCGTAAATACGGGATAGCCCAGCAGGCCCTGCTCCTGGCCGCGCTTGATCTCGGCGTCCCAATAGGCGCCCTTGACCAGCCGCACCATCAGCCGGCGGCGGTGCCGCCGCGCCATGTCGGCCAGCCAGTCGATGAGCGGCAGCGCGCGCTTCTGATAGGCCTGTATGGCCACGCCGAAACCGTCCCAGCCGGCGATCACAGGGTCGCCCGAGACCGCCTCGATCACGTCGAGCGAGATATCGAGGCGGTCGGCCTCCTCGGCGTCGATGGTGAAACCGACATCGCCATCGCGGGCTGCCGCGGCCAGCGCCTGAACCCGCGGCACCAGCTCGCCCATCACGCGGGCGCGCTGGACGAATTCGTAACGCGGATGCAGCGCCGAAAGCTTGACCGAAATCCCGGGCCCGTCGATCACGCCCCTGTCGCGGGCGGCCTTGCCGATGGCGGCGATGGCCACGCGGTAGGATTCGAAGTAGCGCTCGGCGTCCGCCAGGGTGCGCGCCGCCTCGCCCAACATGTCGTAAGAGTAGCGATAGCCCTTTTTCTCGTCCGGACGGGCGCGCTCCAGCGCCTCCTCGATGGTGCGGCCCATGACGAACTGACGGCCCAGGATGCGCATGGCCTGCAGCATGGCGTTGCGAATGACCGGTTCGCCGCTGCGGTGGACCAGGCGGCGCAGCACGCCCCCGAAATCCCGAGTGTCCTTCTCGTTGAGGTTGACGACGCGCCCCGTCAGCATGAGTGCCCAGGTGGACGCGTTGACGAACAGGGAATCGCTGTGGCCCAGGTGCTCCTCCCAGTGGGCGGTCGCGATCTTGTCCTTGATCAGCTTGTCGATGGTCTCGGCGTCGGGCACGCGCAACATGGCCTCGGCCAGGCACATGAGCACCACGCCCTCCTTGCTCGACAGGCCGTATTCGTGGAGGAAGGCGTCGAGCCCGCCGGCACCGACGCGTTTGGAGCGAACGTGGGCGACCAGGCCCCGGGCGCGCTCGGCGATGCGCGCCTTGGCGTCATCCGGCAAGGCCGCCGTCACGGCCAATTGGTGGACCAGTTCGGTTTCGTCGGAACGGTAGGCGGCGCGCAGCGCCTCGCGCAGCGGGCCGGCTTCGGGCAACGGTTCCTCGAAGATCACGGCGGCGCACTCCCCAACAGATGCCAGTGAACGCCCCATTTTGCCAGAGCGCGGCGCCGTTGTGGCGGTGAATCTGAATTGCGCGGCCGCCGCCGGTCCTATCTGCGCATCAGCGCGTTAAGTTCGTCGTCGGACATCTGCTCGGCGGCATAGCCGAAGGTGCCTTGCGTGCGCATCTCCTCCGCGGCCCGGCGGACCACGGCGAAGGCGGCGCGGGCCAGGCTGCCGCCGATCGAGATGCGCTTGACGCCCAGCTCCGCGAGCTGATCCAGCGACAGGGGCGCGCCGACCAGGCCCATCACGACGTTGACCGGCCCGTCCACCTCGCGCACCAGCGTGCCGATCGTCTCGGCGTCCTTGACCCCGGGAACGAACAGGCAGTCGGCACCGGCCTCGCGGTAACGGTTGACCCGCCGGACGGCCTCGCCGAAGGGATCGGGGTGATCCACCAAGTAGGTCTCCGCCCGGGCGGTCAGCGTGTAGGGAAGGCCCGAGGCGTCGGCCGCCTCCCGGGCGGCGCGGATCCGCGCCACGGCCAGTTCGAGCTCGTAGAGCGGCTGGGCGGGGTCGGCCGAGTGATCCTCGATGCTGCCGCCGGCCAGGCCGTGGCGGATCGACTCGGTGATGGTCTCGGCCACCTGCTCCGGCGAATCGCCATATCCGTTCTCCAGGTCGCCGCTGACCGGCAGGTCGACGGCGGCGGCGATGCGGCCGCAGTCTGCCAGCATGTCGGCGCGGGATACGCTGTAGTCGTAGTCGGTGCGGCCGTTGCTGTGGTTGACGCCGCCGCTGGTGGTGCCGAGTGCCGCGAAGCCCGCCGCGGCCAGGATGCGCGCGGTGCCGGCGTCCCAGGGATTGGGCATGAGAAACAGGCCGTCGCGCTCGTGCAGCTCACGGAACCGGGTAGCCTTGGCGAGGAGGTCGTCGGTCATCTCAAGTCTCCCTATTCGGATCAATATCGGAACGGTGCACCCGCTCAGTGGAAATTGCGCGATGGATAGAGCGGGTCGGGGCCCGCCGGCAACCTCCGCAGCGCGCGGCCGGGCCGCTTGACCTCGTCGGCCCGCGCCCTTGGCGGTTCGAGCGGCGGCTCCGAGGGCACTTCGGGTTCGGCACCCCCCCGCCGGGGTTCGGCACCCCCCCGCCGGGGCTCGGCGACCCCTTGCAGGGGCGCGGCGAGCGCGCTCAGGCGGGCGCTCAGGTCGGTCATGCGCTGGGCCACCAGGTGGATCACCGCGTTCTCGCGCTGCAGGCGGCCCTCGACGGCCAGCAAGCTGGCCTTGAGGACGACCTGGCGGTAACGGGCAAAGATATCAGGCCAGACGATCACGTTGGCCACCCCGCTTTCGTCCTCGAGGGTGGCGAAGATGACGCCCTTGGCACTGCCGGGACGCTGGCGCACCAGGACCAGCCCGGCGATCCTGACCCAGGCGCCATCGGGCAGTTCTTTGAGGCGCGCGGCCTCGACGAGCCCTTCGCCGGCCAGATCTTCGCGCAGGAACGAGACCGGATGCGCCTTCAAGGACAGGCGCAGGCTTCGGTAGTCGTCGACCACTTCCTCGCTGAGCGCGGCAGCCGGCAGCACGACCGCCGGTTCCGGCCCACGTTCCTCCTCGCCGGCGGCAGCGAACAGGGGCAGCGGCGGCGCACCGGCCGCGCCCAGCGGCAGGCCCTTGACGGCCCAGAGGGCGGCGCGGCGATCGAGCCCGAGGGTGCCGAAGGCATCGGCACGGGCGAGCGCCTCCAGGGCCTTGGCACCCAAACCCGCGCGCCGCCAGAGGGAGAGCACGTCGGCATAGCCGTTGCCGCGGGCGGCCGTGAGCGCGCGCGCCTCGGCCTCGGCCAAGCTCTTGATCTGGCGCAGACCCAGGCGCAGCGCGAAATGCGCCCCGGCGCTCGGCTCCAGGGTGCAGTCCCAGTCGCTGGCATTGACGTCGGCGGGGCGCAGCTCGACGCCGTGCTCCCGGGCATCGCGCACGATCTGCGCCGGGGCATAGAAGCCCATGGGCTGGCTGTTCAGGAGCGCGGCTGCGAAGACCTCCGGATAGTGGCACTTGAGCCAGGCCGAGACGTAGACCAGAAGCGCGAAGCTGGCGGCGTGGCTCTCCGGAAAGCCATAGGTTCCGAAGCCCTCGATCTGGCGAAAGCAACGTTCGGCGAAGTCGCGTTCGTAGCCGCGCGCGGCCATGCCCTCGATCAGCTTGTCGCGGAAGGTATGGATGGTGCCGACCCGCCCGAAGGTGGCCATGGCGCGGCGCAACTGGTCGGCCTCCGACGGCGTGAAGCCGGCGGCGACGATGGCGATCTTCATGGCCTGCTCCTGGAACAGCGGCACGCCGAGCGTCTTGCCCAGCACCTCGGCCAGCTCCGTGGAGGGATAGGTCACCTTCTCCTCGCCATTGCGCCGCCGCAGGTAGGGATGAACCATGTCGCCCTGGATCGGCCCCGGCCGCACGATCGCCACCTGGATCACCAGATCGTAGAAATCGCGCGGCTTGAGGCGCGGCAGCATGGACATCTGGGCGCGGCTCTCGACCTGGAAGACGCCGAGGGAATCGGCCTTGCACAGCATGTCGAAGACCCCGGCATCGCCGCCCGGGACCGTGGCGAGATCGAAGGCCCGCCCGTAGTGGGCGCGAATGAGGTCGAACGCCTTGTGCAGACAGGTCAGCATGCCGAGGCCGAGCACGTCCACTTTCAGGATACCGAGGGCGTCGAGATCGTCCTTGTTCCACTCGATGACCGTGCGCTCGGCCATGGCGGCGTTCTCGATCGGCACCAGTTCCGACAAGGGCCCGCGGGTCATGACGAAACCGCCCACGTGCTGCGACAGATGGCGGGGAAAGCCGATCAGCGCGCGGGCGAGGTCGAGGGCGAGCTTGAGGCGCCGGTCGGAGGGATCGAGCCCCAGTTCGCGAACCGTCGCCTCGTCCAAGCCCTCGCGGCTCCAGCCCCAGAGCGCGCCGGCCAGCGCGGCGACACGGTCGTCCGACAGCCCCAGGGCCTTGCCCACCTCGCGGATCGCGCTGCGGCCGCGGTAACAGATCACGGTGGCCGTCAGGCCCGCACGATCGCGGCCGTACTTCTCGTAGATGTACTGGATGATCTCCTCGCGGCGCGCGTGCTCGAAGTCCACGTCGATGTCGGGGGGCTCGCCTCGCTCGGTGCTGACGAAGCGCTCGAACAGCAGATCGAGGCGGGCCGGATCGACCGCCGTGATACCCAGGCAGTAGCAGACCGCCGAATTGGCTGCCGAGCCGCGGCCCTGGCAGAGAATGTCCCGCGACCTGGCGAAGCGCACCAGGTCGGTGACGGTCAGGAAATAGGGCGCGTAGCCGAGCTCGTCGATAAGGGCGAGCTCGTGCGCGAGGGTCGCCTCGACCCCGGCCGGCACGCCGCCCGGATAGCGCTCGCGCGCGCCCCGCCGGGTGAGGCGGGCGAGCTCTTCCTGGGGCGTGCGGCCTTCGCCGGTGATCTCGTCCGGGTATTCGTAGCGCAGCTCGTCCAGGCTGAAGGCACAGCGCGCGGCGATCTCGCACGTGCGGACCAGCGCCTCGGGATAATCGCGGAACAGGTGGGCCATGGCCTCGGGCGACTTCAGGTGACGCTCGGCATTGGCCGCCAGACGAAAGCCCGCCTGGTCGATGGTGCAGCCCTCGCGGATGCAGGTGACGACGTCGAGCAGCACCTTGCGTTCGGGCCCGTGCATGCACACGTCGTTGGTGGCCACCAGCAGCGCGCCGCTGGTGCATGCGAGTTCCGCCAGCGCGGCCAGGCGCCGCGCGTCGTCGCCGCGGTAGAGCTGCTGGGCGGCGAGGTAGCAGGCCTCGGCGCGCGCGACGGCCAGGCGGCCCAATGCCTGGCGGAAAGCGGCGTCGGGATAGGTGGCCCGTGGATGGACCGCCTCGGGCTGCGCCGGCGGCAGCACCACGAAGACCTGTCCCTCGGCGTGGTCCAGAAGCTCCGTCAGGGTGAAGTCGCAAGCGCCCTTCTCGGCGCGGCGCTTGCCCAGCGTGAGCAGGCGGCAGAGCCGGCCGTAGGCGGCCCGGTCGGTGGGAAAGCAGAGCACCTCCGGCCCGTCGTTCGGAACCAGCCGCGCGCCGACGACGAGCTGCAGACCCGCGTCGCGTGCCGCCACGTGGGCGCGCACGGCGCCGGCCAGCGAGTTGCGGTCGGCCACGCCGAGGGCGGTGAGGCCAAGGGCCTTGGCCGCCAACACCAGCTCGTCCGGGTGCGAAGCCCCGCGCAAGAAGCTGTAGTTGGTGGTGACCTGCAACTCGGCGTAGGCGGTCATGCGATCCCCTAGGCCCCCTCCGCCGCCACCCAGTCCGGCAGGAA
>JAZFZX010000131.1:0-2497 GCA_036444135.1 Kiloniellales bacterium
GGCATTCCTGGCCGCCGGTGGCCGCCTGCACGAAAACTGCCCGGTGACAGGTCTCGATCTCGCGGCCGGACGGGTCCGTGGCCTGTGGGCCGGGGAGCGGCGGGTGAGCGCCGACGTGGTGGTCCTGGCCGCCGGCCCCTGGTCGCAGGAGCTGCCCGGCCTGCCGGAAGCGGCCCGCCCGCCCGTGCGCCCGGTCAAGGGCCAGATGCTGGCGCTGGCGATGCGCGAGGACGCGCCGCTCGTCTCGCACGTCCTTTGGGCGCCGGGGGTCTATCTGGTGCCGCGCCACGGCGGGCGCCTGGTGATCGGCGCCACGGTGGAGGAAAAGGGCTTCGACGACCGACTCACCGCCGGCGGCATCTTCGCGTTGCTGGAGGCGGCCTGGCGGGCGGTTCCGGCGATCGAGGAGCTGCCGATCGACGAGATGTGGGTGGGCTTCCGGCCGACCAGCCGGGACGACGCGCCGATCCTGGGACCAAGTCCGCTGGACGGCCTGGTCGTGGCCACGGGCCACCACCGCAACGGCATTCTGCTGGCGCCGGCCACCGCCGAAGCGCTCGCCCACCTGATCCTCGAAGGCGCGCTGCCGGAGGTCGCCCGGCCCTTTACTTTGGCGCGGTTTTCGGCGGGGTCGCAGCCGGACGCCACCCGAAATCTGGCGCGGCCGGCCGGAGCAACCTGATGAACGGGACGATCTGCATCAACGGCGAAGACCGGCAACTGGCCGCGACGACCGTGATCGAGCTGCTGCGCGCGGAGGGCGTGGACCCCGGGCGGCGCGGCGTCGCCGTCGCCGTCAACGGCCGGGTGGTGCGCCGCAGCGACTGGCCGACCACGCCGCTGTCGGCCGGTGATGCGGTCGAGATCGTCAAACCCTTTGCCGGAGGTTAGTCGTCGTGGATGGTGAGACTCCCTTGTCCGATCCGCTTGTCATCGCCGGGCGCTCTTTGCGCTCCCGCCTGATCCTCGGCACCGCGCGCTTTCCGAACCGCCAGGTCATGCTGGACGCCATCGAGGCCAGCGGCGCCGAGGTGATCACCGCGTCGATCCGGCGCATCAGCCTCGACGGTTATGCCGAAAGCCTGGTCGATCTGGTGGGCGGGCGCTACCAGTTGCTGCCCAACACGGCGGGCTGTTCGAGCGTGCGCGACGCGGTTTTGACCGCCCAGCTGGCCCGCGAGGCGCTGGAGACCGACTGGGTGAAACTGGAGCTGATCGGCGACCGGGAAACGCTCTATCCCGATGTGGCGGACCTGATACAGGCGGCCGAGGAGCTGGTGGGCGACGGCTTTACGGTGTTGCCGTACTGCACCGACGATCCGGTGGTTTGCCGCAGGCTGGCCGATGTGGGCTGCGCGGCGGTCATGCCCCTGGGCTCGCCAATCGGCTCGGGCATGGGGCTCATCAACCCCTACAACCTGGAAATGGTCTGCACGCGCAGCCCGGTACCGGTGATCCTCGACGCCGGCATCGGCACCGCCTCCGATGCCGCGCGCGCCATGGAGCTCGGCTGCGACGGGGTGATGGTGAACAGCGCCATCGCCCAGGCCAACGATCCGCTCGGCATGGCCGCGGCGATGCGCGATGCGGTTGCCGCCGGGCGCCGGGCGCGCCTGGCCGGGCGCATTCCGCGCCGCGCCTATGCCGAGGCCTCCAGCCCGCAGCTGGGGCTGATCGGGTCCGGCTCTTGAGTCTGCCGCAGCCCCCGGTCCTGCTGATCACCGACCGCTTGCAGGCCCGCGTCCCGCTGGAGGAGGTGGCCGCCGCCGCCTTCGAGGCGGGCTGCCGGTGGCTGCTGGTGCGCGACAAGGACCTGCCGGAGCCGGAGCGCGTCGCGCTCGCACGGCGCCTCATGGACCTGGGCCGGCCGGTCGGTGCCAAGGTGCTCTTGAGCGCCGACTGCGAGGCGGTCGTGGCGGCGGGCGCGGACGGCGTCCATCTGCCGCGCGACGGCGATCCCGCGGCGGCCCGCGCGCGGTTGGGCGGGGGCGCCCTGATCGGCATTTCGGCGCACGGGCTGGCCGAGGCCGAACGCGCGGCGGTGGCGGGGGCCGATTACGCGACCCTCAGCCCGATCTTCGAGACCGCCAGCAAACCGGGTTACGGCCCAGCGCTGGGGCCGGCGGGATTGTCCGAAGTGGCACGGCGGGTCGGGCTCCCGATCCTGGCGCTCGGCGGCATCACCGGCGATTGCGCGGGCGCCTGCCTGGCGGCCGGAGCGGCGGGCATTGCGGTCATGGGGGGCGTGATGGGCGCGGGCGATCCGCGCCTGGCGATGGCCGACCTGATCGCCGCCTGCGCCGATGGGGAACTCACCTAGGCGGCGCGTGCCGGAGAGGCGTTCAGGCGTGCCCCGCCGATGTCTGCTTCAAGGGGTCAAGCGGACGTTCCGGCGTGACCCTCAGCATGTCTGCTTATAGCCACAAGCGGACATTCAGCGTTTCCCCCAAATGTCCGCTACCAGCCCGTCATGTGCTTCAAACGAGAACCACCTTAT
>JAZFZX010000132.1:0-7974 GCA_036444135.1 Kiloniellales bacterium
TACATGACCAGATCAGAGTTGCGCAGCTTGCCGGTGGTGCCGAACTCGGTGGCCACGCCGTCAACCCGGCTGTCGAACACGATGGCGGAATTGCACAGCGGGCAGTAGGTCACGACCACCGGCACGCCGCCGACCACGTCGTTGGCGATCTCGTGCCAGGTGAGGATGCGGAGCGGATAGGCCCGCGCATCGCCGTTGATCACCAGCCCGATCACCGGCTCCAGGGGGCCCATGTCATGCATTTCCGATACCGGGACGAACTTCGGATTATCGATCGAGGGGATGCCGTCCTTCGGCGGGCCGCCGCTCAGGATTTCGTCGAAATCGATCGACGTCTTAGTGAAGTCGGTCTGCGGCCATTCCCAGCGCCAGTAATCAGGGTCCGCCGAGGCAACGGGAACGACAACCAGCCATACGAATGCAGCCACGCCCAGCAGAGCAAATACCCTCGACCCGACGCGGTGTTCTTTGCGCAGTGCCATGGTCCCAGTATCGTAGCGGGCCCGTGCCAACACCAATCACAAGCAGTTGAGCGGCGACGCTGTCGGTGGGAACCGCGCTGTCGGCTGGCGGGCCAGCGCCACGAACAAACCCGCGCCTACCCCACCTGCCGGCGGCTGGCAACCATGCCGTCGTGCAGCTCTCGCACGATTTGGCTGGCGGTGTTCACGAACAGAAACGGGAACACCGCGTGGGCGAAGCAGACCAGGGACGCGCCCATCAGGCGCCAGGCGAAGCCGCCCGCGACAGCGAAATGCTCCCCATAGGTCTCGTCGACCGAGGCGGGGTGATCGTAAAACAGGGCCTTCAGCATGTTGGTCTCCCTCGTCCGCATCTGAAGAAAAATCTAATGCCGGCGCGTTAGAAATTGTTTGCGAAAGTTCCCGAAAATTCGATAAATTGAGAAAATAATGCTAATATTCTTTGATAAACGGGAATGGAATTTCATGGACTTTATCGATCGCAAAATTCTCGTCTGTCTGCAAGAGGATGCAACCTTGCCCGTGGCCGAGGTGGCGGAGCGCGTCGGCCTCTCCACCACGCCGTGCTGGCGCCGCATTCAAAATCTGGAAAAAGACGGGGTCATCCGCTGCCGGGTGGCGCTCCTGGACCCGGAAAAACTGAACGTCGGCGTAACGGTGTTCGTCCGGGTCAAGACCAGTCAGCACAATGTGGAGTGGCTGAAGCGTTTTGCATCAGCCATCGCCGTGATCGACGAGGTGGTCGAGTTCTATCGCCTGAGCGGCGACATCGATTACCTGCTGCGCATCGTGGTGCCGGACATCGCCACCTACGATCAGGTCTACAAACGGCTGATCGCCGCCGCGGAGCTGGCCGATGTGAGTTCCAACTTCGCGATGGAGACCATCAAGTACACCACCGCCTTGCCGGTTCGTTATGCGGACTGACGACCGGCTAGATGGGAACCCAGGGGCCGAATGGGCCAAACCGTCCGGCGTGCGAACGGCCACGCGCGGCGGTGGCGTCTGGGGAAAAATCAATCCGTGTGATTATATGACAAAAGGACTAGGCATTGTTTCGGAGGAAGGCTAGCTTCACCGCGCTTTCCGAGCTTTAATGCTTTGTTAGAGCGAATTGCGCAGTTTTTGGGTGAATTCCTTGGACGTGCGGCCGCCGACAGGCCGGCGGCGGCCGATCCGCGAAACAGAAGTGGACCCAGCTAGGGGGCAGAACGCTTGTCCGCGAACGAAGCGACCCAACCTACCGCCGTGGTAACGGGAGCGGCCGGATTCATCGCCAGTCACCTGGTTGAACGGCTGCTGGCCGATGGCCATCGGGTGATCGGGATCGACGATTTGTCCATCGGCCGCATCGCCAACCTGGATTTCGCCAAGAGCGCCGCCGGCGACCGGTTTGCGTTCCACCGCCGTGACGTGGCGAGCGATGCTCTGGATGATCTCGTCGGACAAGCCGAGTGGGTCTTCCATCTGGCGGCGCTCGCCGACATCGTACCGTCGATCGAACGGCCGCTCGATTACCATCGCGCCAACGTGGAGGGCACCATGCGGGTTCTCGAGGCGGCGCGAACGGCGGGTATCCGGCGTTTCCTCTATGCCGCCTCCTCGTCTTGTTATGGTATTCCCGACGTGGCGCCGACTCCGGAAACGGCGCCGCCACGGCCGATGTACCCTTACGCCCTCACCAAATGGATCGGCGAGCAGTGCGTTATGCATTGGGCGCAAACCTATGGTCTGCCGGCGATCTCGCTCAGGCTGTTCAACGTGTTCGGGCCGCGCCACCGGACGACCGGGGCCTACGGGGCGGTTTTCGGCGTCTTCCTGGCGCAGAAGCTCGCCGGCAAGCCGTATACCGTGGTGGGCGACGGCGCCCAGAGCCGCGACTTCACCTATGTGACGGATGTGGCCGATGCGTTCGTGACCGCGGCGGCCTCGGATGTGACCGGCGAGATTTTCAACGTCGGCTCCGGCGGCCATTACAGCGTGAACCGCTTGGTGGAGCTGTTGGGTGGTGACGTGGTCCACATACCGCCGCGCCCGGGCGAACCCGAGGTCACCTTCGCCGATACCCGCAAGATCGAGCAGGGCCTGGGCTGGCACGCACAAGTGTCGTTCGAGGAGGGCGTGAGGCGTATGCTCGAGGACATCGAGCTGTACCGGGACGCGCCGGTCTGGGAACCCGAGACGATCGCCGAGGCGACGGCCGACTGGTTCCGTTATCTGGGAAGCGGGCAGGAAGAAACGCACGCGAGGCTGGACCGATGAGCAAGGCAGCTGAGAAACATTTCCCCGCCGCCGCGCCGCCGCTGGGAAGCGAAGCCTCGGCCCGCTCGAAGATCAAGACCTTCGACGAACTGGTCGAGATCGCCGGGAAGGCGCGCGCAGAGGGAAAGCAATTGGCGCTGGCGCACGGCACCTTCGACCTGCTTCACATGGGCCATGTCCGGCATCTGGAACAGGCGCGCCGCGAAGGCGACATGCTGATCGTCACCATCACGGAAGACGCCTTCGTCAACAAGGGACCGGGCCGCCCGGTGTTTACGGCCTTCCTGCGGGCGGAGATGCTGGCTGCGCTGGCCTGTGTGGACTGCGTGGCCATCAACGAGGCGCCGACCGCGGAAAACGTGATCGCGGCACTGAAACCGGACATCTACGTCAAAGGCTCGGATTACGCTGAAACCGAAAGCGACACCACCGGCAAGATCATCGACGAGCGGGCCGCGGTCGAGTCCCACGGCGGGCGCGTCTTGTTCACGGACGACATCACCTTCAGTTCGTCCTCACTTCTGAACCGCTTCTTCGACATTCACGACCCCCAGCTTCGCGACTATCTGGACGAACAGCGCGAGCGGCAGATCGGCGACACTCTGTTGGCAATGATCGAGGGCATCCGGGATTACCGGGTGCTGTTGGTGGGCGATGCGATCATCGACGAGTACCACTACGTCTCGCCCTTGGGCAAATCGCCCAAGGAAAACCTGATCGCCACGCTGTACCAGGGCCGCGAATTGTTCGCAGGCGGTGTGGTGGCCGCGGCCAACCATGTGGCCGCCTTCTGCCGCGAGGTGGAAGTGCTGACCTGCCTCGGCGAAGAGGACAGCTATGAAGATCTGATCCGGTCATCGGCCAAGCCGAACGTGAAGCTGAGCGTCATTCACCGGCCCGGTGTGCCGACCACGCGCAAGAGCCGTTTCGTGGATGCGGATTACCTGCGCAAACTCTTCGAGGTCTATTACATGGACGACAGCTTCCTGTCGGGCCATTTGGAAGAGACCTTCGCGCAGGCGATTCGCGAGCGCGCAGGCGACTACGACCTGGTGATCGTCACCGATTTCGGCCACGGGCTGATTACCGGGGCGGGGATCGAGGCCCTGACGGAGACCGCCAAGTTCCTGGCCGTCAACGCCCAGAGCAACAGCGCCAATCAGGGATACAACTTGGTCACCAAATATCCGTGGGCCGATTACATCTGTATCGACGCGCCGGAAGCTAAACTGGCGGTGGCCGACAAGTTCGGCGATCTGGATTCGATCGCCAGCGAGCTGCTGCCTGCGCGTATCGCTTGCGACCGGATGGCGCTCACGCATGGGCGTTATGGATGCGTCACCTATGACAAACGGTCCGGTACCCACCACATTCCCGCGTTTACCGGGCAGGCGCTCGACACCCTGGGGGCCGGCGACGCCTTTCTGGCGGTGACCTCGCCGTTGGTGGCGAGCGGGGCAGATATGGAGCTGGTCGGTTTCATCGGAAACGCGGCGGGCGCAATGAAGGTCGGGATTGTGGGCCACCGCCAGTCGGTGGAGAAAGTGCCGCTGATCCGTTATCTGCAAACGCTGTTGAAATAGGGGTGCCGATGGACCGCGAGATCCAGGCCTACTTCGCGAAACTGGGCGAGTTGGGCAGCCGTCTGGAGGCCGGCGGCCGCGATGGCACATCCTTGACCTTGTCCGGTGCCGTCGAGTGGACCATCCAGCGCCTCAACGAAATTCGCGCGCGCGACGCCAAGGTCATGTTTGTCGGCAACGGCGGCAGCGCGGCGATCGCCAGCCACATGGCGATCGACTACTCCAAGAACGGCGGTTTCAGCGCGCTGGCCTTCAACGACGGCGCGGCCCTGACCTGCCTGGCCAACGACCTGGGCTACGACCAGGTTTTCGCCGAGCAGGTGGAGCAGCACGGGCGCTCCGGCGATCTGTTGATCGCGATTTCCAGCTCTGGCAACTCGGCGAACATCGTCAATGCGGCCGTCGCGGCGCGCGCGCGCGAAATCGCGGTTCTGACGTTGAGCGGGTTCGAGCCGGACAACCGTCTGCGCGGTCTGGGCGACATCAACATCTATGCGCCCAGCGGACTCTATGGCTTCGTCGAGATCGCACATCTCACCTTCTGTCATGCGATTCTCGACATCGTCATGGGTTGGCGGGCCGAAGGCGACCGGCCGGTTTATGCCGGCGCGCGGAGAAACCGTGCATGACCGAGGGCAAGCGCAGCGTTCTGGTGACCGGCGGCGCCGGCTATGTGGGCGCGGTGCTGGTGCCCAAGCTGTTGGCCGCCGGACACCGGGTGAGCGTGCTCGACCTTTACATGTACGGCGACACGCTGGCGCAGGTGGCCCTTGATCCCGAGCTGCGACAGGTCAAAGGCGACATCCGGGACCCCGCGGCGGTCGGGGCGGCTCTCGATGGCTGTGATTCGGTGATTCACCTGGCGTGCATCTCGAACGACCCCTCGTTCGAACTCGACCCCGAACTGGGCGCCTCCATCAACCACGGCGCGTTCCGGCCGCTGGTGCGCGCCGCCAAGGAAGCGGGCGTCGAGCGCTTCATCTATGCCTCGTCGTCGTCCGTGTACGGCATCAAGAATGAAGCGGAGGTGACCGAGGATCTGGCCCTCGAGCCGCTCACGGACTATTCCAGGTTCAAGGCCCTGTGCGAGGAGGAACTGCTGGCCGAACGCGCGCCGGGGTTCACGGTCCTGGTTCTGCGGCCGGCCACGGTGTGCGGTTACAGCCCGCGGCTACGTCTCGACCTGACGGTCAATATCCTGACCAACCACGCCGTCAACAACGGACACATCAAGGTTTTTGGCGGCACGCAACGGCGGCCCAACATTCACATCGCCGATATGACGGACCTCTACATCGCGTGCCTCAAAGCACCAAGCGAGGCCATCGACGGCCGGGTCTTCAACGCCGGCTATGAGAATCATTCGATCATGGACATTGCGACGATGGTTCGTGCCGTTGTCGGCAAGGTGCCCATCGAGGTCGTGCCGAGCGACGACTTACGCTCCTATCACGTCTGCTCGGACAAGATTCGCCACGAGATGGGGTTCGTGCCCCAGCACACGATCGAAGACGCGGTCAGCGATCTGCGGGACGCCTTCAGCGATGGGAAGGTGCCTGATCCCATGACCGATCCCCGCTATTACAACATCAAGCGTATGCAAGAGCTGTCGCTGCAATGACGGTGCAAACGACCACGGCGGCCCGGCCAGCCAAGGACTCGGACATTGATCCGGGCCCCGAGGCGTCGTTGCGCCTCTATGGATCGATGCTGCGTATCCGCATGGTCGAAGAGGAGATTGCCACCCGTTATCCGGCCGAGGAGCAGAAAATACGCTGCCCGGTCCACCTGTCGGTTGGCCAGGAAGCCATCGCGGTGGGCGCCAGCGTCTGCCTGCGCCCGGATGACCAGGTGGTCAGCAACCACCGTTGCCACGCCCACTATCTGGCCAAGGGTGGCGACCTCAAGGCCATGCTGGCCGAACTGTACGGCAAGGCCGCCGGTTGCTGCGGCGGGCGTGGCGGTTCCATGCATCTGTTCGACACCGTGGCGGGCGTACTCTTGAGCTTGCCGGTCGTGGGCTCGTCGATTCCGATCGGGGTTGGCGCCGCGCTCGCCTTCAAACAGCAGGGCCGGGACTCGGTCTGTGTGATCTACCTGGGCGATGCGGCTCTCGAAGAGGGCGTGTATCACGAGAGCGCCAATTTCGCAGCGCTGCAAGACCTTCCGGCCATCTTCATGTGCGAGAACAACCTCTACTCCGTCTATACCCATCTGCGCGACCGCCAGCCGCCCCGGCCGCTCGTGGACATGGGACGCGCCCATGGGATGCCGAGTTGCCACGTGGACGGAAACGACGTCGGCGCGGTAACCCGCGCCGTGACGGAGGCCGTGGATCGCGCGCGGGGCGGACGTGGGCCCAGTTTTATTCTGGCCGACACCTATCGCTGGCGCGAACATTGCGGACCGTTCTACGACAACGACCTGGGCTATCGCAGCGAAGCCGAGTTCGCCGCCTGGCGCGAGCGTGACGGGCTTGCGCGGATGCGCGGGCAACTGAGCGAAGCCGGGATACTGAACGCCGACCGCGAGGCCGGGATGGTCCAGACGATCGAAGACGAGATCGCCGAGGCTTTCGCCTTTGCCGAGGCTGCGGCCTTCCCCGACGCGAAATCGGCGGGGGATGGTGTCTATGCCTGAACCGCGCACCATCAACGCCGCTGAGGCGTTGCGAGAGGCCATGGATCTGGCCCTGGAGCGCTGGCCCGACGTCTTTCTGATGGGCGAGGGGGTGGCCGATCCCAAGGGCATCTTCGGGACCACCGCGGGTTTGGCCGACAAGCACGGCCGCGCGCGGGTGGTCGAGATGCCGGTTTCGGAAAACGGCCTCACGGGCGTCGCCATCGGTGCGGCGCTCATGGGCCGCCGCCCGGTCCTGGTGCATCAACGGGTGGACTTTGCCCTGCTCAGCATCGAGCAGCTGTTCAACAGCGCCGCCAAGTCGCACTACGTAACCGGGGGCAGGCACCGCGTGCCGCTGGTGGTGCGCATGGTGATCGGGCGCGGCTGGGGCCAGGGCCCGCAGCATTCCCAGAGCCTGGAAGCGATGTTCGCACACGTGCCGGGGCTCAAGGTGGTGATGCCGTCGACGCCGCGGGAATTCAAGGGCCTGCTGCTGGGGGCCATCGAGGACGATAACCCGGTCCTCATGCTCGAGCACCGCTGGCTGCACTACATCACCGGCGACGTGCCCGAAGGCTTCTATTCCACCCCGCTCGACGGCCCACGGTTAGCGCGCGAAGGCCAGGACGTCACCATCGTCGCCTCGTCGTACATGGTCTTTGAGGCCCTGCGTGCGGCCGAGGCCCTGGCTGGAGCCGGCTGCACGGCGGAGGTTTTCGATCTGCGGATTCTGCGGCCGCTCGCGTTGGACCCGATTCTGGCTTCGGTACAGAAGACCGGCCGCCTGATCACGGTGGACACCGGCTGGCGGATCGGCGGCATGGGCGCGGAGATCGTGGCCGAGATCACCGAGCGCGCATTCGCCCACCTCAAGGCGCCGCCGCGGCGCCTTGGGCTGCCCGATCATCCGACACCGAGCAGCCGGGCGCTCGCCGCGGCCTACTATCCAGGGTCCGTCGACATCGTCGATGCCGTCGAACAGCTTTTGGAGCTCGGCCAAGGCGCGGCCGAAACCGCCCGCCAAG
>JAZFZX010000133.1:0-8608 GCA_036444135.1 Kiloniellales bacterium
GCTACCTAAAAGTATAGGTTAAGCCCACACTTAATAGTTATTGTTTTCCTATCCGTAAGCCCAGCGCCCGCCCGCCCGAAAAACAACGCAGTCCCACATCTTGAGGTGTTGTGGACGGGACGAATTCTCTTGTTTAGTGGAACGGGGAAAATTCGCTGCCACGGCGCGATCGCGAGAAGGGGAGATGACATGGGCCGCAGAACAGCAGACAGGCTCCGCCGTCATCGGGCCACGCGAACCCCGCTCTCGACCACGGCGGCCTGCATGACCAAGCGGCCCCACACGGACACGCGCGCGCCGCACGGCCGGGCCTAGCCCGAAACCTCAACCGCAACCCACCTGCAGACGGGAACCATTGCCATGCCGGGTACCAATGCGCTCTTCATTCCTGGACCGACCAATCTGCCGACGCCGATCCGTCAGGCCATCGACCGTCCCATGGAGGACCAGCGGGCGCCCGACCTGCCCGCCTTCACGTTGCCGCTGTTCGCGGACCTGAAGAAGATTTTCAAGACCGACAGCGGACAGGTCTTCATCTTCCCATCGTCGGGCACCGGCGGATGGGAGGCGGCCATGACCAACACCCTGTCGCCGGGCGACAAGGTTCTCGCCTCGCGCTTCGGCCAGTTCTCGCACCTCTGGATCGACCTCTGCCAGCGCCAGGGCTTCGACGTTGACGACATCGACGTCGACTGGGGCGAAGGTGTGCCGGTCGAGCTTTACGCCGAACGGCTGCTCGCCGACAAGGCGCACGAAATCAAGGCCGTTCTGGTGTGCCACAACGAGACCGCCACCGGGGTCACCAGCGACGTGGCGGCGGTGCGCCGTGTGCTGGACGACGTGGGCCATCCGGCGCTGCTGTTCGTTGACGGGGTCAGCTCGATCGCCAGCATCGATTTCCGCATGGACGAGTGGGGCGTCGACTTGGCGGTCAGCGGCTCGCAGAAAGGATTCATGCTGCCGCCGGGCCTGGCCATCGTCTGCGCCAGCCGGAAGGCCCTCGAGGCGCACAAGCAGGCCACCAGCCGGCGCTGCTACTTCGACTTCGATGACATGATCAAGACCAACAAGGACGGCTACTTCCCCTACACGCCGGCGACGCACATGCTGCACGGCCTGCGGGCCGCCCTGGACATGCTGTTGGAAGAGGGCCTCGACAACGTCTTCGCCCGCCACCATCGGCTGGCCGAAGGCGTGCGGCGCGCGGTCGGCGCCTGGGGCCTCTCGCTCGTCGCCAAGGAGCCCAAGTGGTACTCCGACACGGTGAGCGCGATCTACCTGCCCGAGGGCTTCAACGGCAACGATATGGTCAAGCTGGCCTATGTGCGCTACCACCTGTCGCTGGGCGTCGGCCTCAGCAAGGTGGCCGGCAAGGTGTTCCGCATCGGCCATCTGGGCGATCTCAACGAACTCATGCTGATGAGCGCGCTGGCCGGCTCCGAGATGGCGATGCGCGACATCGGCGTCCAGATCGAGCCGGGCAGCGGCGTGGCCGCGGCCGAGGAATACTACCGCAGCACGGCCAAGCCGGTGGAGTTGAGCACGGGTGCCGCGGCGGCGATGTAAGACACCGATCGGAAATCGGCTGAAGCCTCTCCCGGGCCGCCTTCCGCAAAGGGTGGCGGCCAGCCGCCGGCCACTGTGCGCCAGCGCCCAACGAGGTGGGTCTAGAACATGGAAATTCACGAGTATCAGGCCAAGGAACTGCTGGCGGACTTTGGCGTCCCGGTGCCCAGAGGCGGCTTGGCGTACAGCCCCGAGCAGGCCGCCTACCGCGCGCTGGAGATCGGCGGCAACAAATGGGTCGTCAAGGCCCAGATCCATTCCGGCGGCCGCGGCAAGGCCGGCGGCGTCAAGATCTGTGAAAACGAGCGCGAGATCTGGGACGCGTCCGAGGACATGCTGGGCAAGCGCCTGGTGACCAACCAGACCGGGCCGCGGGGCAAACTCGTCTACCGCCTGTTCGTCGAGGCCGCCGCCGCCATCAAGCGGGAAATCTATCTGGGATTCGTGCTCGACCGGAAGTCGGAGCGGGTCATGGTGGTGGCCTCCGGCGAAGGCGGCATGGAGATCGAGGACATTGCCCAGGAGAAGCCCGACACGATCCTGCGCGTCAGCGTCGAGCCGGCGGTCGGCATGCAGGCCTTTCAGGCCCGCGAGATCGCCTTCGGCCTGGGCCTGGAGCCCGAGCTGACCGCCCAGGCGGTGAACACCATCCTGGGCTGCTACAGGGCGTTCCGGGAACTCGACGCCACCATGGTGGAGATCAACCCCCTGGTGGTCACGGCCGAGGGCTCGCTGGTGGCGCTGGACGCCAAGATGAGCTTTGACGACAACGCCCTGTTCCGCCGCCCGAACATTTCCGAATTGAGGGACAAGTCGCAGGAAGACCCGCGCGAGACGCAGGCCTCCGACCGCGGCCTCAGCTACGTCGGCCTGGACGGCACCATCGGCTGCATCGTCAACGGCGCGGGCCTCGCCATGGCCACCATGGACATGATCAAGCAGGCCGGCGGCGAACCGGCGAACTTCCTCGACATCGGCGGCGGCGCCACACCCGAGCGCGTGGCCAAGGCCTTCCGCCTGGTGGTGTCCGACGACAACGTAGAGGCCATCCTGGTCAACATCTTCGCCGGCATCAACCGCTGCGACTGGGTCGCAGAGGGTATCGTGCAGGCGTTGGAGAAGGACCCGGTGGGCGTGCCCCTGGTGGTCCGCCTGGCCGGCACCAACGTCGAGGAAGGCCGCAAGATCCTGACCCGCAGCGGCCTGCCCATCATCCGCGCCAGCACCCTGGCCGAGGCGGCCGAGCGGGTGGTCGAGGCCTGGCAGCAGGACCGCGCCGCGGGCGCGGCGGAGGCACGAGACCGATGAGCGTACTGTTGGACGAAAAGACCGCTATCATCGTGCAGGGCATCACCGGCCGGATCGGTGCCTTCCACACGGAGGAGATGCTGGCCTACGGCACCAACATCGTGGGCGGCGTCACGCCGGGCAAGGGCGGCGGCGAAGCCCTCGGCCTGCCGGTCTTCGACACCGTCAAGGAGGCCGTCGGCGCGACCGGCGCGACCACCAGCATCGTGTTCGTGCCGCCGCCGTTCGCCGCCGATTCGATCATGGAGGCCGCCGACGCGGGTATCCGGCTTTGCGTGTCGATCACCGACGGCATCCCGGCCCAGGACATGATCCGGGTCAAACGCTACATGCGCCGCTACAAGAAAGAACGGCGCATGCGCCTGATCGGCCCCAACTGCGCCGGCGTGATCAGCCCCGGCAAGGCGATGCTGGGCATCATGCCGGGCCACATCTACATCCAGGGTTCGGTCGGCGTCGTTGGGCGCTCCGGGACCCTGGGCTACGAGGCGGCCTCGCAGATGAAGGAGCTCGGCATCGGCGTCTCATCCAGCGTCGGGATCGGTGGCGATCCGATCAACGGCAGTTCGTTCAAGGACGTGCTGGAGCTGTTCGAGGCCGACGAGGAGACGGCGGCAGTCATGATGATCGGCGAGATCGGTGGCCCCCAGGAGGCCGAGGCGGCCGAATACATCCACCAGCACATGACCAAGCCGGTGGTGGCCTACGTGGCCGGCCTCACGGCGCCCAAGGGCCGCCGCATGGGTCACGCGGGTGCTATCATCTCGGCGTTCGGCGAGAGCGCGGACGAGAAGGTGGAGATCCTCAAGGCGGCCGGCGTGACCATCGCCACGCGGCCCTCGGACCTGGGGTCCACCGTGGCCGACGTGCTCGGCACCGCGGCAGCATAGGACGGAACCATGAGCAAACCTCGGATCATCGTGACCCGCCGCTGGCCGGCGCGGGTCGAGCAGCGCCTCGAAGAGCTGTTCGACGTCCGGCTCAACGAGGAAGACAGGCCGCTGGAGGCCGCCGAGCTGCGCGAGGCCTTCGCCACGGCCGACGCCGTGCTGCCCACCGTCTCGGACCGCATCACCGCCGAGGTGATGGATATCGACCCCCTCAAGGCGCGCCTCATCGGCAACTTCGGGGTCGGCTTCAACCACATCGATCTGGTGGCGGCCAAGGCCCGCGGCCTCGCGGTCACCAACACGCCGGACGTGTTGACCGATTGCACGGCGGACCTCGCCATGACGCTGCTGTTCACGGTGGCACGGCGCGCCGGAGAGGGCGAGCGCCATGTCCGGGCCGGCGAATGGAGCGGCTGGCGCCCGACTCACATGATGGGCACCAAGGTGACCGGCAAGATGCTCGGCCTGATCGGCTTGGGGCGGATCGGCAAGGCGGTGGCGCACCGCGCCCACTACGGTTTCGGCATGAAGATCGTGTTCTACGATGCCTATCCGGTGGCCGCAGAAGTGCTGGCCAGCCTGGGCGCCGAGTCCTGTTCGTCCATCGACGATGTGTTGGCGCGCGCCGACTTCGTCTCGCTGCACTGCCCGGGCGGCGACGAGAACCGTCATCTCATCAATGCCGAACGCCTGGCGATCATGCAGCCGCACGCCATCCTCATCAACACGGCGCGCGGCGACGTGGTCGACGAAGCCGCCTTGGCGCAGGCGCTCAAGTCCGGGGAAATCGCGGGCGCCGGCCTCGACGTCTATGAAGCCGAACCCAAGGTCTCGCCGGAGCTGCTCGGCCTCGAGAACGTCGTGATTCTGCCGCATCTCGGCAGCGCGACCGAGGAAACCCGCGTCGCCATGGGCATGCGGGTGATCGACAACGTGACTGCCTTCTTCGCGGGCGAGACGCCCCCCGATCTGGTCGCATGACGGCCGCGGCGGTCGATAGGCAACAGGCACACAATCCCGCGCCGCCCGAGGCGGCGGAAGATCCCTACCTCGAAGCGACGGTCGAGCTGCTGCACGATCTGCTGATCGGCGTGGCGCGGTCCCGTCAGCCGGAGATCGTGCCGGTCATCGACGAGGGCCTGGAGGGGGTGGACGAAGACCGCGACCTGTTGCTGCGCGGCCTGCAGACCGACGGCATTTGGTTCCAGCTGCTCAACATCGCCGAAGAAAACGCCTACACCCGTCAGCGGCGGCAGATCGAGGCCGCCGCCGGGTCCGACCAGATGGCCGGCAGCTTCGACCGGGTGATCGGCAAGGCCGCCGCGGCCGGCGTTCCGGCCGAGGCGATCCAAGGCGTCCTGGAGACGGCGCGCATCGGCCCGGTGATCACCGCCCATCCAACCGAGGCCAAGCGGGTGACGGTGCTCGAAATCCATCGCCGCATCTACCGCCTGCTGGTCGAGCTCGAATCGCGGCGCTGGACGCCCCGCGAACGCGAGGCCCGCATCGCCGCGCTGCGCGACGAGATCGATCTGCTGTGGCTGACCGGCGAAATCCGGCTCGACCGGCCGACGGTCGAGCAGGAGGTCGCCTGGGGCCTCCATTTCTTCCACGAGACCCTGTTCCGGGGGGTGCCGGAGCTCTATGACAAGCTGGAGGCGGCGCTGCGCCGGCATTATCCGGAGCACGGCTTCGAAATTCCGCCTTTCCTTCAGTTCGGATCGTGGATCGGCGGCGACCGCGACGGCAATCCTTTCGCCACCAACGAGGTGGCCCGGGATACGCTCTATCGCTACAGGCTCGCCAGCCTGCGCCACTACCGCCAGCAGGTGGACGAGCTGGTGCAGATATTGAGTATCGCCTCGCACAGCCTCGACGTGCCCCGGAGCTTCCTTTCGGCGCTGGCCCGCCAGCTCGACGAGAGCGGCCAAGGAAAGAAAATCTCGGACCGCAACCCGGGTGAGGTGTTCCGCCAATACCTGGTGTGCATCGGCCTTCGGCTCGATACCACGATCACCGCCGCCGAATTGCGCGAACTCCCGGCGAAGGCAAAGGGCTACCACTCGGCCGACGCGCTTCTGGCCGATCTGCGCACCGTCGAGCAGGGCCTGGCCGAGGCGCGCTGCGGGTCGCTCGCCAAGACCCGGTTGCGCCCGCTGCGACGCCGGGTGGAGGCCTTTGGTTTCCGCACCGTCAGCCTGGACCTGCGTGAGAACACGACGGTCGTCAACCGGACGCTGCGGGTGCTGTGGAGCCGGATGAGCGGCACGCCGCAGGCCCAGGCGCCCGAGCCCGGCTCGGACGATTGGAAACGCTGGCTGGTGAGCGAGCTGACGCGGCCAATGAGCGACCTGCCGGAGTTCGAGGAGCTGCCGGCCGAGGCCGCCGAGACCCTCGGGCTGTTCCGCACGGTCGCCGGCAGCAAGGCGCGTTTGGACCGCCAGGCGGTGGGTGCCTTCGTGCTCAGCATGACCCAGAGCGCCGCCGACGTGCTCGGGGTCTATCTGCTGGCCAAATACGCGGGCCTGTTCTCGGACGCCGAGGGCGTCGAGACCTGCACGCTGCCGGTGGTGCCGCTGTTCGAGACCATCGAGGACCTGCAACGCGCGCCGGCCATCATGCGCGAGCTGCACGCGGTGCCGGTCGTGCGCCGCAGCGTGCGCCGGCAGGGCGGCACGCAGGAGGTCATGATCGGCTATTCGGATTCCAACAAGGACGGCGGCTTCCTCTGCGCCAACTGGGAACTCAGCAAGGCGCAGATGAAACTGACCCGTCTCTGCGAGACCACCGGCATTCCGATCGCCTTCTTCCACGGCCGCGGCGGGTCGGTCAGCCGCGGCGGTGCCCCGGCGGGCCGGGCGATCGCCGCACAGCCGCCGGATTCGGTGCGCGGGCGCCTGCGCCTGACAGAGCAGGGCGAGGTGGTGTCCTCGAAGTACGCCAACCGCGGCACCGCCGGCTTCCAGTTGGAGCTCATCGCGGCCAGCGTTCTGGAACATAGCCTGCCGGCGGGCGGGGAGACGAAGCCCGCGGGCAATCCCGAGTTCGACGAGGCGATGGAGGCGCTGTCCGGCATGTCCTATGCCGCCTACCGGCGCCTGGCCGAGCACCCGGGGCTGGTCACCTATTATCAGGCCGCCAGCCCGGTCGAGGAGCTGGTCCGGCTCAAGATGGGCTCGCGGCCGGCGCGCCGTTTCGGCGCCGCCAGCCTGGACGATCTGCGCGCCATTCCCTGGGTGTTCGGCTGGAGCCAGAACCGGCACCTGGTCCCCGGGTGGTTCGGTGTCGGAACGGCGCTCGCCAGTTTCCTGCAAGTGCGCGGCGCGGCGGGCGAGCGGCTGCTCGCAGCCATGTTCGCGGACTCGGCCCTGTTCCGGCTGATCATCGACGAGGTGGAAAAGACCCTGCTCATGGTCGATCTCGACATTGCCGGGCGCTACGCGAAGCTCGTCCCCGACGCGCAAATCCGCGGCGAGATCTTCACGATGATCGAGGAGGAATTCCACCGCACCTGCGCCCAGGTCCTGCGCCTGACGGGGGAGACGGATCTGGCCATGCGCTTTCCGAACCTGCGCAGCCGCATGACGCGCCGCCTGCCGATCCTGGGTCAGGTGGGGCGCGAGCAGGTCAAGCTGCTGAAGCGCTACCGCGAAGCCAAGGGCAAGGGCGCCGCCAAGGGCAAGGGCGGTGCCAAGGACTTCGTGCCGCTGCTGCTGTCCATCAACTGCGTGTCCTCGGGCCTCGGCTGGACGGGCTAGGCGGTGGCCGTGCACGGCGCCTCTTTCGCAGAGCGTCGATTGCCCCTACAAATTGAGGCCTCGCAGGGAGCGTGCCTCCATGAAGGTCGATCGCCTTTGGACCAACGCGCGGATCGCCACGATGCGCGAAGGCGGTGCCGCCTACGGCGCCGTTGACACTGCCGCCGTGGCCGCACGGGACGGCCGTATCGCCTGGACCGGTCCGCTGGCGGAAATGCCCGCGCTCGACGCGGCGGAGACCATCGACCTGGACGGCCGCTGGGTCACGCCCGGATTGATCGACTGCCACACGCACCTGGTCTATGCCGGCGACCGGGCCGGCGAGTTCGCGCAACGCCTCGAAGGGGCCTCCTACGAGGAGATCGCCCGGGCCGGCGGCGGCATCGCCTCCACCGTGCGGGCGACCCGGGCGGCCAGCGAGGACGAGCTGGTCCGCCAGGCGTTGCCCCGTCTCGACGCGTTGATCGGCGAGGGCGCGACCACGGTCGAGGTCAAATCCGGCTACGGCCTGGAGCCGGTGAGCGAGGTGAAGATGCTGCGCGCGGCGCGTCGGCTGGCGGGCGAACGGGCGGTAACCGTCAAGACGACCTTCCTGGGCGCGCACGCCCTGCCGCCGGACGCGGGCAGCGACAAGGAGGGTTACATCGACGAGGTCTGCCTGGCGCAGCTGCCGGCCGTCCACGCCGAGGGCCTGGCCGACGCCGTGGATGGGTTCTGCGAAACGATCGGATTCACGCTCGACCAGATCCGGCGGCTGTTCGTGGCGGCGCGCGCGCTGGATTTGCCGGTCAAGCTGCACGCCGAGCAGCTATCCAACCAGGGCGGCGCGGCGTTGGCGGCCGAATTCGGCGCCTTGTCGGCCGATCACTTGGAATACCTGGACGAAGCGGGCGTTGCGGCCCTGGCGGAGGCGGGCACGGTGGCCGTGCTGCTGCCCGGCGCCTTCTACTTCCTGCGCGACACCCAGGTGCCGCCCATCGAGCTGTTTCGCAACCACGGCGTGGCGATGGCCGTGGCGACCGACTGCAACCCCGGCTCGTCACCACTGAGCTCGCTGTTGCTCGCCATGAACATGGCCTGCACGCT
>JAZFZX010000134.1:0-6893 GCA_036444135.1 Kiloniellales bacterium
GTGCGATGCCAGCCGCCGGGCACACGCGGCCCCAATTCCCGTGGCGCTGCCGGAAACGATGGCGACCGGCCGGGTCGGCTCAGCGGTCATGACGCGTCATCCTGAAATCACTTGAGATCCTGACCCCAGATCATGGCATCCTCCATTGGATGGAATAAAGCGCTTTGGGACCGCTCAAAAAACCCCCGATCGCAAACTGATTTTTCTGGGTGAGATCGAGGATGGCACGGACGATGCCGGATAAGGAACCCAAGGTTAGCGCCACGGTCGATTTCGAAGCCGATGGCAAGCAGTTCGGCTATCTGAGCGTGCCGCATTCGCGGAATGAATCCGGCTGGGGCGCGGTGCACCTGCCCGTCATTAACGTGAAGCGGGGCGACGGCCCCACTCTGGTGATCACCGGCGGCAACCACGGCGACGAATATGAAGGGCCGATCGCGCTCATGAAGCTTGCGCGCAGCCTGGAGCCCGGCGAAATCAGCGGCCGCGTCATCATGATCCCGGCCCTCAACTACCCGGCGGTGATGGCCGGCATGCGCGTCTCCCCAATCGACGGGGTCAACATGAACCGGGCCTTCCCCGGCGCCCGCGGCGGCGGCGTTTCGGCGATGATCGCGCACTTCGTCCAGGACAAGGTGCTGCCCCTGGCCGATGCGCTCCTCGACATCCATTCCGGCGGCAAATCCATGATGTTCTCGCCCTTCGCCGTCTATCACCGGCTGCCGGATACGACCCTCATGGAAAAGGCGAAGGCCGCCGTGCTGGCCTTCGGTGCGCCGGTCAGCCTGGAGATGGTGGAGCTGGACGCCGAGGGCATGCTCGACACGGCGGTCGAGGAGATGGGCAAGGTCTTCGTCGGCACGGAACTCGGTGGCGGCGGCACGACGACGACCGAGACGGTGGCCATTGCGGAGACCGGCGTGCACAACCTGCTGGCCCATTTCGAGATCGTCGACGGGGCGCCGGTGACCCGCGAGGAGCGCGGGCTGCCGCCGACGCGCCAGATGCACATGCCCGACGCGGACTGCTATCTCATCGCCGAGGACCATGGGCTCTACGAGGCGTTGATGGATCTGAACGCGCCGGTCGCGGAAGGCGACGCGGTGGGCCAGATCCATTTCCCGGCAAAGCCCGAACAGGCACCCGTCGTCTACCGCGCCAAGCGGCCAGGAACCCTGATCGGCCGCAGCCACAAGGTCTTGACCGAACCCGGCGACTTCCTGGCCTTGATCGGCGTCGATATCTAGGCTGCGCCAGGGCACGCCAAAGCACGGCATGGCGCGGCACACCCCGGCGCAGCACGCAGCCAGCCGCCCTCATGCGCCTTGACCCCCGCAAGCGGGCTTTATATATTGTACGAAAATCAGAACTTCGTTTTGTTATTCGGAACTTTGCCTCCGAGGTTGATCTTTTCCGGCTTGCGGTCCGACTGCGCGCCAGAGCGTTGAACTCTGTGGGGCCGGAAACAGGCTGCAGGGGCAGGGCGTGGGCAAGGAAGGTGGAATCCTCGGCCGCTATGCCACGGTGCTCGAGGCGCTTGCCGCGTCACCCGGGGGTCTTTCGCTGACCGAGGTGGTGCAGGCCACGGGGTTTCCCAGGGGCACCGTACACCGGCTGATCGGCGCGCTCTGCGGCGTCGGCTACATCGCCCCCCACGACGGCCGCAAAATCTATGTGCTGGGTCCCCGGCTGCTGCGCCTGCTGCAGACGGGGGTGGCGGCGAGCACGGTTTCCACGCTGGCCCGGCCGGTTCTCGAAGACCTGGTGGTGCGTTTCAAGGAAACCGCCTTCGTGGGCAAGCTGCTCGGCACGGAGGTACAGTCCGTCGCGATGGTCGTTCCCGACAGCGAAAGCCAGACCTATGTCCAGCCGGGGCGCGTCATGCCGGTGCACGCTGCGGCCTCGGCCAAGGCAATATGGGCGTTCCAGGATGACCGCCTGGTCGATGAAGTCCTGGTTCAGCCGCGCGACAAGTTCACCGACAAGACCCGGATCGGGGAGGCAGAGGTGCGGGGCGACCTCGACCGGGTGCGCCGGGAGGGTTTCGCGGTCTGCGACGAGGAGCTCGATCCCGGAGTGATGAGCTATGCCTGCCCTGTCCATCTGAAAGGGGCGGGGGTCGTCTACAGCATCGGCATGGTCGGCCTGTCGCGGCGTCTGCATCGCCATGCGCCAGACGAGATCATCACGGCGCTGCGCGGCGCCGCGGACGAAATCTCCAGGCGCCTGCCGGGCGGGTTGCAACGCCCCGAGAGCGCGGAAGACCGGGGCTTTTCCATGGAACGGGCCGAGCGATGACCGATGGCTGGCAGGTCGGCGTCGATATCGGCGGTACCTTCACCGACGTGGTCGCCATGGACGGCGCGTCGGGCGAGGTCCGCGTGGCCAAGGTCGCCACCCGCACCGACGATCGCGTGGCCGGGCTACGCGCGGCGCTCGAGGCTGTTGGCCTCGACTGGAGCGAGGTCGCCGACCTGATCCACGGCACCACCATGATCACCAACGCCATCGTCGAGAACGATTTTTCCGAGGTTGCCCTGATCGCCACCGAGGGCTTCTCGGACACGCTCGCCATCGGCCGGCAGAACCGCCGTTTCCTCTATCGCCTCGACCTGCCGCCCAAGATCGCGCCGCTGGTGCCCGGCGAGCGCCGCTTCGAGGTGGCCGAACGCATGGATCACGATGGCGGCGTTGCGCAGGCTCTCGAACCCGAAGCGATCGAGCAGGCCGTGCGGCGCGTCGCGGAGAGCGGCGTCGAGTCCGTCGCGGTCTCGCTTCTCCATTCCTACGCCAACCCGGCCCACGAGGAGGCGCTGGCGCGGCGGCTCCGCGACATTGTGCCCTACGTGGCGTTGTCGCACCGGGTGAACCCGGAGGCCCGCGAGTTCGAGCGCATGGCTACGACCGCCCTCAGCGCGGCGGTCATGCCTCTGGCCGCCGGATTTCTCGATCGGCTGGACGCCGCCAAGGCCGAAGGATCGCGCCTCCACATGTTTCATTCGGCCGGCGGTATGGCCTCGCCGGATGTGCTGCGCGATCTGCCGTTGGGGCTGGCCAAGTCCGGGCCGGCGGCGGGCGCGGCCGCGGCCGGACGGATTGCCGGCGAGCGCGGCCTGGCGCAGGCCGTCAGTTTCGACATGGGGGGCACGACGACCGACGTATGCCTCATCTCCGACGGCCGGGTGGAGATCTCCAGCGACGGCGCCATGGGCGGACGTCCGCTGCGCCAACCGATGGTGGCCGTCGAGTCCATCGGGGCCGGTGGTGGGTCCATCGCCCGGCTCGAACACGGCGCGCTTCGTGTGGGTCCGGAGAGCGCGGGCGCCGACCCCGGCCCGGCTTGCTATGGGCGGGACGGCACGCAGCCGACCGTGACCGACGCCAACCTGCTGCTCGGCTATCTGGACAAGGATCGCATTCTGGGCGACGGCCTGCGGCTCGACCCGGCGGCCGCGCGGGCGGCGCTCGAACCGCTCGCCGCGGCGATGGACATGGACGTGGCGGAAGCCGCCCTCGGCATCCTCCGCGTCGCAAACGCTGCCATGGTCCGGGCGATGCGGCGGATTACCGTCGAACGGGGTGTGGACGGCCGGCAATGCACGCTGCTCGCGTTCGGCGGCGCCGGGCCCATGCACGCGGTCGACGTGGCCCGCGCCTTCGGGATCTCCCGGATTGTCGTGCCCGCCTTTTCCAGCGTCTTTTCCGCCCTTGGCTGCGTCAGCGCCGAGATGAGCTACGCACAACAGAAGACGGTGCGGATGGCGGTGACGGCGTGGGATGTGGCGCGGCTTGCCGAGATACGGGCCGATCTAAGGGCCCAATTGGAGGCCCCGATCCTGGCGGCCGGCCATGAGCGGGCAGATACGCGGGTCGAGGAGGTCGCCGCCGTGCGTTACAGCGGCCAAAGCTACGCCATCGAGGTCGAGGCACCGGCCTTCGACGATCCGGAGTCCCTCGGCAAGGCTTTCCTGCAACGCCACGAACAGCTGTACGGCTTCGCGACCGACGAACCCTGGGAGCTGGTGGCCATCCGCCAGCGAGTCTCGCTGCCGCGGCGTGACGGGCCCGCAACACAGGACATCGCAAGGGACCCCGATGGTAGTCCCGTCAAGACGGCGCCCTGTTACTTCCCGACCGGGGGCGCGGTCGCTACGCCGCGCTTCGACCGGGCCGCCTTGCCGGAAGGCGTGCCCATAGAGGGCCCCGCCATCGTCGAGGACGCCTGGTCGACCGTGGTGGTACCGCCGGGCGCGGTGCTCACCCGCGACGCATCGGGCAGCCTGCACATCGACGCCGGAGAGGCGCCATGACTGCCTCCCAGACCAGGGCGATCGATCCGGTGACCCTAGAGGTCATCCGCAATGCGCTGACGGCGGCGGCCGAGGAGATGTCGCTGGTCGTCATGCGCGCGGCCCGTTCGCCCCTGCTGCGCGAGGCGGGCGACCTGTCCTCGGCGCTCACCGACGCCGACGGCGAACTGATCGCCCAAGGCCGGGACATCCCCATGCACATGGGCGTCATGAGCTTCACGGTGAAGGAATTCCTGAAGCGCGTCCCCAAAGGCCGCCTGGCGCCCGGTGACGTGTGGTTCCTCAATTTGCCCGAGGTGGGCGGCAACCATCTGCCCGACGTCAAGGCGATCCGGCCGGTGTTTGCCGAGGGCGCCATCCGTGCCTTTGCCGTGAGCCTCGCCCATTGGGCCGACATCGGCGGCGCCGTGCCGGGCAGCTACGTGGCCGATGCCACGGACGCCTGGCAGGAGGGGCTCCGCATCCCCCCGTTCCGGCTGTTCACAGCCGATGGCCCGGACCGCGAGAAACTCGTCGTGGTGCTCGCGAACGTACGCGGCGCGGACGAACGCGAGGGCGACATCCTGGCCCAGATGGCGGCGACCCGGGCGGCGGAGGAACGGCTCCACCAGCTCTTCGCCGAGCATGGTCTGGAGACGGTGGAGGTGGCCATTGCCGCCATTCACGACCGCGCCGAGGCGCAAATGCGCGCGGCCCTGGAGGCCCTGCCCGACGGCGTCTACGAAGGCGAAGACTGGCTCGACGACGATGCGGCCGGCGGCGCCCCTGTACCCGTACGCGTACGTCTTACGATCGAAGGTACGCGGGCGGTGTTCGACTTTTCCGAAACCGGCGATGCGGCCCGTGGCCCCGTCAACACCACGCCCTTCATCGCCGCGGCGTCCGTCTTCTACGTGGTCAAGGCGCTGGTCGGCCCGGACATTCAGCCGAGCGGCGGCTGCTACCGGCCCCTTCAGGTCATCACGCGGCCGGGTTCGCTGCTCGATCCGGGCCCGGAACGGCCCGTCGTCGGCGGCAACCACGAGACGTCGCAGCGGATCGCGGATGCCGTGTTCCGGGCGCTGGAACCGGCCGTTCCCGAGCGCCTGTCGGCGGGCGGGCCCACCACCTCCGGCCTGATGCTGTTCGGCGGCCGCCGGGCGGACGGCGTCTGGACGACGCTCTACGAGACCCACGGCGGCGGCGAGGGCGCGCGCGCGGACCGCGACGGCATGCCGGTCATCCGCGTCCACATGTCCAACGTGATGAACACGCCGGCCGAGGTTATCGAGGCGGAATATCCGATCCGTGTGGAGTGCCAGAAGCTGCGCGTCGGGTCGGGCGGCGGCGGGCGGCACCGGGGCGGCGAGGGGTTGCATCGCGCCTACCGGGTGCTCTGCGACGACATGTCGGTGACCTCGATGTTCGAGCGGCGCGTGGTACCGCCCTACGGGCTGCAGGGCGGCGAGCCGGGGGCGCCGTTCCGGGTCACGGTGAAACCGGCTTCGGGCGAGGCATTCGACCTGTCGGGCAAGGCGAACATTCGCCTTGGCAAGAACGACGTGGTGATCGTCGAAAGCTGTGGCGGCGGCGGTTACGGGCCGCCGGACGACAGGGAATAGATCAAGGGTTTGGTCTTTAGGAGGACTGGAGTGATGAAGCTCGAAAACAAGAAGGCGATCGTCACCGGCGCCGCCAAGGGCATGGGGGCCGCGATCACCATGACGTTGGCTCGCGAGGGGGCCGACCTGGTCCTGACGGCCCGCGATACGGTGGCGCTCGAGGACGTGGCGGGCGAAGTGCGCGCCTTGGGCCGCAACGCCCACGTGGTGGCCTGCGATGTCACCGACGAGGCCCAGGTGAAGGCCATGGTCGAGGCGGCCAGGGAGGCCTTCGACGGGCGCATCGACATCCTGGTCAACGTGGCCGGCGTCACCGGCCCTATCGAGACGCCGGTGCAGGACGTCGCGGTCGAGGACTTCGACTACGTCATCACCTCCAACGTGCGCGGCACCTTCCTGCCCATCAAGCACGTCATGCCGACGATGATCGCCCAGGAGAGCGGCAAGATCGTCAACATCGGCGGCACCTCCGGCCTGCGGGGCTATCCCATGCGGACGTCCTACAGTGCGTCGAAATGGGCGGTGCGGGGCATCACCCGGACGGTCGCGCTCGAAGCCGGCGCCCACAACATCAACGTCAATGCGGTCTGCCCGGGCATCGTCGAGACCCCGCGTATGCACAAGCTCTGCGAGGAAAAGGCCCGTGTCCGGGGCTGGACCCACGATCAGGTCTACGACGAATACGTGCAAGACATGGCCCTCAAGCGTGTCACGACGCCCCAGGACATCGCCAATGCGGTGCTTTTCCTGTGCGGCGACGAGAGCCGCAACATGACCGGCCAGGAGGTCGCCGTCGACGGCGGCTGGGATGTTTGACCCCGCAGGCGCGGCGAAGGTGGGCCGGATGGCCGGCGGGGCCAGGTTCGCCGAGGCCGAGAAGCGGCGCGATGCTATGGTGACGGACGCGCACGGCGCGGCGGTCAGATTCTGATAGTGTTTCGGAGGCGCGAGCCATGTACGCCGAATTCGATCTTGTCATACC
>JAZFZX010000135.1:0-3005 GCA_036444135.1 Kiloniellales bacterium
TGGCGATGGATTTCAGCCTGTTCCTGTCCTGCTATTTCCCGGACACCAGCCGCGCGTCGGCGCGGGTCTACGCGGACATGATAGAGATGGCCGAGGCGGCTGAGCGGCTCGGCTATTGCGGGCTTACCGTGCCCGAGCACCACTTCATGAACATCCTGATGAACCCGAGCCCCCTGATGCTGGCCGTCAAGGTGGCCGCGGCGACCAAGCGCATCCCGATCACCTGCGCCGTCGTCGTGCTGCCGCTCAACGACATGCGCCGCACCGCGGGCGAGGTGGCGCTGGCCGACATTCTGAGCGACGGCCGCATCCAGATCGGCGTCGGCCGCGGCGCCTTCTCGTACGAGTTCGAACGCTACGGCGTGCCGTTCGCGGACAGCCGCGAGATCTTCGACGAATCCCTCGACGTGCTGTTGGCGCTGTTGACCGGCGAGGAGGTCTCGTGGGACGGCAAGTATTACAAGTTCGCGCCGCTCACGATCATGCCGCGCCCCATCCAGCAACCCCATCCGCCCATTTGGATCGCAGCTCTGGCGCCCGTTGCCATCTATCACTGCGCCAAGCGCGGCCTCAACGTGCAGACCACGCCCCTGCAAGGCGCACTCGAACTGGCCCAGCAACAGGTCGACGCCTTCATGAAGGGGGCGGCCGAATCCGGCCTCGATCCGCGGCCGCGCCTGTCCTTGCTGCGCGCCGGGTTCTGCGCCGAGAGCGAGGCCCATGCCCGCGAGAAGGTGGCGCAGGCCTACGACTACTACCGGCGTTTCGACAATGTGTTCAAGAGCCCCGGGACCGTCCGGAACGGCGGCATCGTGCCGATCGACATCGAAGCGTCCGAAGCCGACATCGCCGAGGCGCTGTTCATCGGCACGCCCGAACAGTTGATCGAGAAGTTCCAGGTCTACGCCGACCTCGGGGTGGACGAGATCAACCTGAACATGTGCATCGGCGCCAGCCACGCGGAGACCCTGGCCTCGATCGAGCGCCTGGCCAAAGAAGTCATGCCCCACTTTTCCGGCAAGCTGCGGCTCACGGCCTGACCGCCGGCATGGCTCCGTCCACCGCCGTGAAGATCTCCGAAACCGCCGCCAGGTCCTCGACTCCACGGATGCAGGCGAGCCAGTCGCGCGCCGCGGCCTCCGGCAGGAGTGTCATTGCGCAGTCCAGGAACTTGCGGTCCAGCGCCGCGTCGCCGAGGGGAACGTCCGGCATGCCCGTCGCGGCCATCTTGGTGCGTTGCAGGCTGCGCCCGTCTTCGAGTGTCACGGTGACGATGGCGGCCTCCGGATAGCGGTCCCGTGTCTCGGGGTTATTCGCCAGCGCCTCCGAACGCCGCATCTCGACCTTGGGCAGCGCCGCGCCGACGCCGGGATCTTGCAACGTCGCCAGGTTCAGGTGGCCGACCGCGATCGTGCCATGGGTCAGGACGCAGGCCACGGCGAACGGCAGACTGAACTGCATCTCCGTCACACTGGCCGGCACGTGGTAGAGCAGGCAGGACTCCACGAACGGCGTGACCTCACAGAGCACCGAGCGGACGGCCGCGCCATCGGCCTGCAGCGCGTCCAGCAGCTCACCCGTCAGCTCAGCGGCGGGCTGTGCGGCGGAGCAGACCGGATAGAGCTTGAACGCGATGCCCGGCCGTTCGAGCACGAAATCCTGGCCCAGGGCCTCCAAGGCGGCGAGATCAGCTTCTCCGTCATTGGCGGTCCGGATAACCCCCCCCGGACCTTCGAGGGCATCTGCCGGGCCCTCCGCGCCGCGCATGGCCAGCTCGACGGCGGAAACGCCGATTTCACTGGCCCGCCCGGCAGTGAGCGGTTTGGCCGTTGTGCCCAGGACAGCGCGCAGGCCGAGCATCTGCACCGCGGCCAGCCGCACCGCTTGGCGCGTCGTCTCCGGGTCGAGGGCGCGGGCCCGCGCGGCGGCGGCCGCCGCGCCCACGGTGCCCAGCGCGGCGGTGCAAAACCATCCCTTTTCATAGAATCGCAGGCCGAGCGCCCCGCCCAGCGCCGCTTCGGCCTCCACGCCGGCCACGAAGCCGGCCAGCAGGTCGCGCCCCGACGCACCGGCGGCCTCGGCCGCCGCAACCGCCGCCGGAAAGACGACGGCAGACGGGTGGGTCATCCCCACATAGCAGGTGTCGTCGTAGTCCAGCGCATGGGCTGTCGCGGCGTTGACGAACGCTGCCCCCGGAGCCGCCAGACGCCGTTCGGCGGCAAACGCGAAGCATGGGCCGGCGGCGAAGTTGGCCTGCGAATAGCCGCGCGCCGATTGCGCCACCGGCGCCGCACTGCCTGCGGCGGCGACACCGCAGACATCCACCAGGCAGCGCTTGGCGGTTTCGATGGCGGGGCTGGGCACGCCGTCGAGCGTCAGGCCCGCGGCCCAGTCCGCGATCCGGTCAGCGATCGATGGGTGTGCCGAACCGCGTCGACTCATGTGCCGTTCGCCCCCGATCCGTCGGCTAAGACTCGTGCCCGGGCGCGGCGGCCAGGGCCGGTTCCGGATAGAACTGCTGGCGGCGTTCGCCTTCCTCGAAGCGGGCGATCGATTGGTCCCAGGCGCCATCCGGCCAAAGGAAGCGGGCGGTCTTGCGCCGCGGCCAGTAGACCGAGGTGTAGAGCGTGCCGAAGCCGCGGCCGTAGGCCGTGGTGTAAAGCGGCCGGCGGAAGAAGCAGTTGATCAGGCGTTCCGGCGTCATGCCGGCCTCGCGCAGCCGGAAGAACAGGAAACGCTCGCGCTCCAGGGTCGCCGTCGCCCGGGCGTAGGTGTGCCAGTCGATATAGGTCTGGTGGTTGGCCGCGATCGGAATCTCGCGCACCCGGGTCTCGCGGTCCGGCGAAGCGAGCGCGGTGATGAAGCGTCCGGTCGGGTCCACTGCGGTCACGTTGTAGGCCATGTGCACCGGCACGCGGCACATCACCTCGCCGACCTGTTCCACGGTCTCGCAGAACTCCAGGATGTAGCGCAGCACGATCGGGATGCCGAAGCCGTCGCCGACC
>JAZFZX010000136.1:0-3040 GCA_036444135.1 Kiloniellales bacterium
CCGAGGCGCCCGGCCCTGCGACCATCGCCATGCCGGGGGCCGCAGCCTATTCCGGGGCGCCGCGCATTCGCGGACACGCGCGGGAACTCCAGCTCTATCTCGAACGCGCTTTATGAGTCTTCGCGGCGGCCGCCGCCGGCCGCACACGGTCACTGCCACTCGCTGCCGGCGCGTTCCTTCTTGGGCTTGCCGATCCGATTGCGGATCGGCGTCAGTGCTCCGAGATAGGCAACGATTGCGTTCAGGTCTTCATCGCTCAGATGGCGGGTGCTGTTCTGCACCACCTCGCCCATCAGCTCGCCGACCGTATCGCCGTCGGGCAAGAGGCTGGTGCGGAACAGGAAGACCAAATCCTTGGCGCGCCACTTGCCGATCCCGGTTTCGGGGTCGGGGGTGATGTTGGGGACCTTGCCGCCGTCCGGCCCCCGGTTGGTGCCCGCGAACGCCATGCTGGGATCCGGCGCGCCCATCATGTCGCGCGGCGTATGGCATTCGCCGCAATGCCCGAGGGCCTCGACCAGATAGGCGCCGCGGTTCCAGGCTGCGGAGCGCGCGGGATCGGGCGCGAGCGGCCCCGGCTCGAAACTCAACCACTTCCAGAAGCGCATGAGAAAGCGCCAGCCGAAGGGAAAATCGATCTCGTGTTCCCGGTTGGCGCGGGCAACCGGCGGCAGCGTGAAGATGTAGGCCTTGAGCGCCTGCATGTCGGCGTCGGTCATGCGCGTGAACGAGGTGTAGGGGAACACCGGAAAGTAATGGCTGCCGTCCGGCGCTCGGCCGTGACGCAGCGCGGCGATGAAGTCCGCGTCGCTCCAGCGCCCGATGCCGTGCTCCGGGTGCGGCGTGATGTTGGGGCCGTAGAAGGTGCCGAACGGTGTCTTGAGCGCGCGCCCACCAGCCAGCAGCGGCCCCTTGTTCTTGACGTCGGTGTGGCAGCTCTGACAGTTGGCGGCGCGGAACACATGCTCGCCGCGCGCGATCAGGTCCGCGTCCTCGGCTGCCGCCGTCGAGGCCGGAACCGCGGCCGCCGAGATCAAAGCCGTCACGCAAGCGAGGAAGAAACGCCCCGGCGAATGGCCTCTAGTTCTTCTTCTCACGGAAGGTCTTGTGACAACTGCCGCAACCTTCGTTGCCAAGCGCCATGGTCTGCTTCGCGATCGCCGCGCGGTCGCCGTCCTTGGCGACCTCCGCCAGCTTGGCGCTTTCGGTTTGCAGGGTCTTGATCTTCGCTTCGAACTCGTCCCATCTCTCCCAGATCACGGGCAGCGCGCGGGTCTCCCCGGCCTCCTTGCCGCTGCCCTTCGGGAACAGCCGCGGCAGGGTCTTGCTCATCTCGTTGATCGCGTGGGCATGACCGGCGACCTCGTCGGTAAAGCTGACGTCGCCCTTCACCACCATCACGATCGCGACGATGTGCCGGTCGATGGCCGACATGATGGCCTTTCGGTACTCGATCAAGGCCGCCGGGTCCTCTGCGGCCTGCGAAACCGCTCCCAGGGTCGTTGCAACCGCGACTGCCCCGGCCAGGACAAACTGCTTTGCAATGGATCGCATCGGCACCTGCATCCTCACGGCAACTGGCTTTGCAACACGACAGTGATCGTTTCGGCGGTCCCGGTCAAACCAACGGGCCCGACGAAGCGGCGGGCAGATTGACGAGCCGCTGCGGGCCTGTCCAGCAGGCGAATTTTCAATTTGCTGTGAGCGCCGGCCGGAGACAACAGGGGAGACAACAGGCCGGCGAGAGAGGGAGAGCCGGGGCCAGGGGACTTAGCGCACCTGGCGGCGCCAGCGGTCGAGGGTCGCTGCGACGAAGTCCTCGCCGCGGTCCACCTCTTGGCTCCAGGCGTGCGAGAAGGCGGCGGTCTCGCTCTGCGGCCGGCGGAACTCATCCAGCGTATCGAAGCGCACGCGCATCGGCAGCGTCACGCCCTCGCCCACCACGACCGCTTCCTGAGTGCGCAAGGCGGGCAGAGCATTCAGCATGCCGGCGGCACTCTCGGGCAAGGCGCGGCGCACGAACTCCTGATCCTGATCATTGCTCATGCGCAGCGCGAACAGCGTGTTGCACTGGGAGAGAATCGTTTGCGAGAGTTCCGAGGGCCGTTGGGTCACGAGGCACAGCGACACGCCGTACTTGCGCCCCTCTTTCGCGATCCGCGAGATGGCCTTGCGGGTTGGGCCGAAGCCCGCGTCGGGGTCGCGCGGGATGTAGCGGTGCGCCTCTTCGCAAACCAGCAGCACGGGCAGCGCCAGCTCCCGCTCGCTCCACATGGCGAAGTCGAAGATCACACGGCACAGCAGCGACACCAGGACATCGACGATTTCCGAGGGGACACCCGAAAGATCGAAGATGGTCACCGGCTTGCCGTCCACTGGAATACGCAGAATACGCGACATGATCTCGACCATGGAATCGCGCACCGAAACCCCGGCGAACATGAAGGCGAAACGCCGGTCGCTGCGCAGGCGTTCGATTCGTGCCTTGAGTCGCAGGTACGGGCGGGTCAGCTCGGCCTTCTCGAAATCGCCCATCGCCCGGTCGATGAACTCGACCAGCGTGCTCAGGCGGTAGGGGATCGGCGTATCGACGGTGAGATAAAAGGAGGCCTCCGCGTCGCCGGCGAAGGATTGCTTCGCGGCAATGACCGCCTCCTTGAGAATGCCCGTCTCGGCCTCGCGGCTGGTCGGGTCCGGGCTGCACAGAACCTCGACGAGCTCCTCGAAGTTCAAGAGCCAGAAGGGCAGCTGCAACTGATCGGTAGAGATCACGTCGGCCTGCTCACCGAAGGCGTGGCCGTATTCGTTGTGGGGATCGAGCAGCACCATGTGCCCGTTGTGGTGGTCTTTCAGAATGGCGCGCAGGATCACGGCGATCGAGCAGGATTTTCCTGATCCGCTGGTCCCCAGGATCGCGAAATGCTTGCCCAGAAGCTCGTCGGTGAGGAGGTAGACCGGCAGGTCGTGGTCCTGGTGCAGGGTGCCCATGCGGACCGAGGATTGCGTCGGGCGCTTGTAGATCTCGGCGAGCTCGGCGGTG
>JAZFZX010000137.1:0-14304 GCA_036444135.1 Kiloniellales bacterium
CAGTTCTCGTTTCTCTGGATCATGGTGGTCTTTGCGCTGACCTGGGACGTGATGGGCGGGCAGATGGGCTACAACTCGTTCGGCAACATCATTTTCTTCGGGATCGGCATGTACGTCTGCGCCGTCACCCAGGTGGCGCCCTACACCGATCTCGCGGAATACAACTCGCCCGTTGGAACCCAGGACATCGGGCTGACGACGGGCCAGTACTACACGGGCCTGTTCGCCGGCTGTCTCATAGGCGCGCTCGCCGCGGTCGCCGTTGCCGTCGTGCTCGGCTCGGGAATCCTCGGCCTGCGCGGCCACTACTTCGCCATCTGCACCCTGGGCCTGGGAATCGCCGCCGGCGAAATCGCCGCGGGCATCGACCTGATCGGCGCGGGATCGGGCATGGTGACGCCGCTCTATCCCGGCGAGATCGGCGGCCGCCAGCGCTTCTTCTATTACCTCTGCTTCGCGCTTGCGGTCGTCACCTTCCTGGCCTTGCGACGAATCTACGCCGGGCGTTTCGGGCTGGCCATCAACGCCATCCGCGACGACGAGGACAAGGCCGAGGCGATGGGCCTGGCCACCACCCGCTACAAAACCATTGCCTGGTCCGTCTCCGCCTTCTTCCTCGCTATCGCCGGCGGCCTGGTGGGCAACATCGTCGGTTTCATCGATCCGACGGAGGTGGCCTTTGCCGGGGCGACCTACGGAGTCTGGATGGTGCTGATGGCCATCCTGGGGGGCAAGGGCACCATGTGGGGCCCCGTCCTGGGCGCAGCCATCTTCCACGTCATGCAGGAGCTGTTCTGGACCTTCCTGTTCGGTTGGCAGCGCGTCGCGCTCGGGCTGCTGATCGTGCTGATCGTCGTGTTCTTCCCGCAAGGCATTCTCGGCTGGCTCCGCGAGCGCTACCCGGAACGTTTCGGCCTGCGTGTCGAGCCGCCGCCCGAAGAGGCCGAGGGCGCCGGAGGACCGGCACCATGAGCGGCACCATGCTCGCGGTCGAGGCCGTCAGCAAACGCTTCGGCGGCGTCGTGGCGAACCAGGCGATCTCGATCTCGGTCGATGAGGGCGAGATCGTTGGCCTGATCGGGCCCAACGGCTCCGGCAAGACGACGCTGTTCAATTCGATCGTCGGCTTTCATCCGATCGATTCCGGATCGATCGGCTTCGAGGGCCGGGAGATCTCCAAGCTGCGCGTCCCCGACATCGCCCGGCTGGGGATGCTGCGGACCTTTCAGCAGACCCGAATCTACGGGCGCATGTCATGCATGGAGAACATGCGGATCAGCGTGCCCCACCAGCAGGAATCCCTGCGCACGATCCTGGCCCGCTTTCCCAGGGAGGTAGACGAAAAGGCCGAATCCCTTCTCGAGTTCGTCGGGCTCTACACAAAGCGGTATCTCTTGGCGGGCGATCTCTCGTTCGGCCAGCAGAAGCTGCTCGAATTCGCCATGGCACTGATGAACGAGCCCAAGATGCTGCTGCTCGACGAACCGACGGCGGGCATCAACCCGACGCTGATCAACGGCCTGATCGAACGCTTGCAGCAGGTCAATGCGGAGCTGGGGATCACGCTGCTGGTCATCGAGCACAACATGCGGGTCATCATGAACCTGGCCGAGCGCATCTACTGCCTGGCCCACGGCGAGCTGCTGGCCGAGGGCACACCCGACGCGCTGCAGAGCGACCAGCGGGTGATCGACGCCTATCTGGGGGCGCACTGATGGCCGCCGACGAACCCAACGGACCGGGCAACGGCGGCGGCGACCAGGCGAAGACGCGGGCCGGTGGCCACGGCCTCGGCAGCGTCAAATCCGTCATGTCGGTCGACGACGTGGCCCGCCAGGCGCAGGAGATCGCCGGCGAGGGGCCGGACCGCGAGCGTTTGCTGGCACTGGTGGGCACGGAACCCCAGGTCGTGATCGAGGGGCTCAGGGCCGGCTATGGCAAGATGCAGATCCTGCACGATTTCGACCTTGCCGTGGGTCAAGGCCAGTCGCTGTGCCTGATCGGCCCCAACGGCGCCGGCAAATCGACCATCCTGCATTCGATCTTCGGCTTCACCGACATCTACGCCGGCCGCATCCTGGTCGGCGGCGACGACGTCACGGCGCTGTCCCCCAAGGACAAACTGAGGCACGCCGGGGTCGCCTACATCCTTCAGGACAACTCCGTCTTCCCCGACATGACCGTGGAGGAGAATCTGTGGATGGGCGGCTATCTGGCCAACGACCCGGCAGCGGCCAAGGCGGCGGCGGAGAAGGTGTTCGCCAAATACCCGCGGCTCACCGAACGCCGCGCACAGAAGGCCGGCACGCTGTCCGGCGGCGAGCGGCGGCTGCTCGAGATCTCGCGGGCGCTCATCATGGAGCCCGAGGTGCTGCTGGTCGACGAGCCGTCGATCGGCCTGGAGCCGCGCTTTATCGACATGGTGTTCGAGATCCTCGACGACCTGCAACGCAGCGAGGGCAAGACAATCATCATGGTCGAGCAGAACGCCAAGAAGGGCTTGGAGTTCGCGGACATAGGCTATGTCCTGGTGGCCGGCCAGCTGGCCATGGCCGGGCCGGGCGACGAACTGTTGCAGGACCCCCAGGTCGGCCGCCTGTTCCTCGGCGGGTGATAGGGGTTTCGAAAGACGGCGCGTGCGCAATCGCACATGTCGCGCGCATTTTTGAAACGCGGGCCCCCGGCGGATCGTGACGCCCCAGCGCCATCGCGCGGAGTCCTGCCCTGCTTTGTTCATCTTGGTTCGGTTTTTCCGATCTATTCCATCGTGAATTAATATTTTATCGAACCAAATAACCGCGCTAGGGTGGCCGCGAAAAGGAGCCAGTTCCGATGCGCGATCTCTTCTTGGAAGGCATGAGCCACGCCGCGGCCACGGTCTCGATCGTGACCACGGACGGCGCGGCCGGGCGGGCCGGCGTCACGGTCAGTGCCATGTGCTCGGTCACCGCCGATGCGCCCACCTTGCTGGTCTGCGTGCACCACCTGAGCGCGGCCGCCGAGGCGATCCGCGAGAACGGCGTGTTCTGCGTCAACGTGCTGCGCGACGATCAGGCGCTCATCTCCGACACCTTCGCGGGGCGCTTCAAGACCCCCGACGGCGACAAGTTCGAGTGCGCCGATTGGCAGACGCTCGCCACGGGCGCACCGGCGCTCATGCACCCGCTGGTCGCCTTCGACTGCCGGCTCATGAGCCAATTCCAGTTCGGCACCCACTTCATCTTCATCGGCGAGGTCGCCGACATCGCCGTGACCGACACGGGCTCGGCCCTGATTTATGCCAACCGGGCCTATGGCACGCCGGTGCCGCTGGCCCCGCAGGCCGCGCAGCCCGGCGCGGACTGGCCAAAGACGGGCGATGCAGCCGCCGGCGTACTGAAGATCGGCTGTTTCGTCACCCTCGGCCCCTACTTCATGCCGGACCTCATCGCGCGCGCCGGGACGGCCAACGGCGGTCTGGACATCCAGCTGTCCGAGGGCGCTCAGGACACGCTGGTCCAAGGCCTCGACGACCAGGCGCTCGATCTGATCCTCACCTACGAGGAGGGCCTCAGCGACAAAACCGCGCGCGAAGCCCTGGGCAACGCGGCGCCTTACGTGCTGCTGCCCGCGGCCCACCCGCTCGGCCAGAAATCCGCGGTCGCGCTGTCGGACCTGGCCGAAGAGCCGATGGTGCTGCTCGACGTGCCGCCGAGCCGAACCTACTTCTGCGACCTGTTTCGGAACGCCGGCTACGAGCCCAACATCCGGTTTCGCTCGCCGTCCTTCGAAACAGTGCGCGGCATGGTGGGCCACGGCCTCGGCTACGCGCTGCTCGCCACCAAGCCCGCCAACAACATGACCTACGACGGCAAGGCGCTGGTCGCCCGGCCGCTGGTCGACGAGGTCGCGCCCAGCCACATCGTCGTGGCCTGGGCCGCCGGGCGGGCGCCATCGCCCACCGCCGTCCGGTTCATCGAGTCCTGCAAATCCTTCTTCACGGCCCTCGGCGCCCCCGCCTGAAGGCGCGAGCCGTTTGGCAATCCAGGCCAAGGGCCGTCCGGCCTGCTCCCGTGCGCTGTGGCCACGGACACACCGCCCACGGCGGCGGTGGTCCATGGATCGGATTTGGTAACAATCGACGGGATCGGATAAGATTTTTCCGATGAACTACACGCTCAAGCACCTGCGCTACTTCGTCGCCACCGGCGAGACCGGAAGCGTCACCAAGGCGGCGGAGCAGGTGCACGTCTCGCAGCCTTCGATCTCCGCCGCAATCGCCCACCTGGAGGCCGTGTTCGGCCTGCAACTGTTCATCCGGCACCATGCGCAGGGTCTTTCGTTGACACCATCTGGACGCCGAATATTCGGGGAATCCAAGCGGTTATTGAATCAAGCTGAAGGTTTGCATCAATATGCCAGCGAGCTGGGCGAGTCCCTGACCGGGCAGCTCGACGTGGGCTGCTTCACCACGCTCGCCCCGATCATCATGCCCTCGCTCATCAAGGATTTTTGCACACGCTATCCGGAGGTACGGGTCCGCTGCCACGAGATTCATCAGGAAGAGCTGCTCGACGGCCTGTTGCACGGACGCTTCGAGGTGGCGCTGGCCTACGATCTGCATCTCACCGCCGACTTCGACTTCGATCCCATCGCCAGCTTCCCGCCCTATGCCATCGTCCCGCCGGACCACCCCCTGGCGAACCGGAAACGGGTTTCGATAAAGGCCTTGATCGAGGAGCCCATGATTCTCCTCGACCTGCCGCACAGCCGCGAATATTTCCAGTCGATCTTTCTGTCCCTGGGCCTCGAACCGAAGATCGAGCACCGCTCCGCCTCGCCGCACATGGTGCGCGGGCTGGTCGCCAACGGGTTCGGCTATTCGCTGCTGAACGCCCCCCTGAGCAACGATCAGGCTCTCGACGGCAGACGCTTCGCCGCCATCCCCCTGTCGGACAAGATCCGCCCCTTGAGTCTCGGCATCGTGCGGCCGGCCCAGAGTCGGCTCACCCGGGCAACCGCCGCCTTTGCCGAGCACTGTCACGAGACCTGGGCCCGGCGTCAGTTTCCCCGCCAGGCGGGTCCGGGTCCGGACAAGGCCCCGCCCCGCAAGGCGCCGCGCGCCCGCCGCCGAGGCTCGTGATGGACCCCCGCCGGATCACCTTCGCACCCCCCTGCAAGGCAGACCAAAATCATGAGTGACACCACCATACAGCCCGCACCCAGCCACCCCCGGGCCCGCGCCCTCGGCATCCCGTTCGACGGGCAGTGCGGCGCGCATAATGCGATCACCGACGTGCCGGGGGTCGAGGTCGGCTTCAGCACCATCGTCGAGGGCTCCGGGGCGCTTGTGGTCGGCCAGGGGCCGGTGCGCACGGGCGTCACGGCCATCTTCCCGAGGGGGCGAGAGGCCGCGCCCGAGCCGGTATGGGCCGGGCTCTCCTCGTTCAACGGCAACGGCGAGCTGACCGGCGCCCATTGGATCAACGAAGCCGGCTACTTCACAGGGCCCATCTGCCTGACGAACACACATTCGGTGGGCATGACACATCACGCCCTCGTCAAATGGCTGACGCGGCATCCGGCCTACGACAGCGCGGCGGAAATGTGGCTGATGCCCGTGGTCGCCGAGACCTGTGATGCGGATCTCAACGACATGAACGGCCTGCACGTCACCGAGGACCACGTTCGCGCCGCCTTGGAGTCCGCTCGTGCCGGTCCCGTCACCGAAGGCAACGTCGGCGGCGGCACCGGCATGATCTGCTACGGATTCAAGGGCGGCACCGGCACGGCCTCGCGGCGCATCGAGGTGGGCGGCGAGACCTATCATCTGGGCGCCCTGGTGCAGGCCAACTTCGGCCGCCCCCGATGGCTCGCCGTCCGGGGCGTGCCGGTCGGCAAACACCTGACCGAACGTCTTGTGAAAGAAGACGACCGGGGCTCGATCATCGCCGTCGTCGCCACCGATGCGCCGCTCTTGCCGATCCAGCTGCAGCGCGTGGCGCGGCGCATCACGCTCGGCGTCGGCCGCACGGGCACGGTCGGGGGCAATGGTTCCGGTGACATCTTTCTCGCCGTTTCGACGGGCAACCCGGTCGAAGAGAGCAGCGTCTCGCCCATGCCGGCGGTGCACTACGTTCCGAGCGAACGGCTGGACCCGATCTTCGAGGCGACCGTGGATGCGGTGGAGGAGGCCATCATCAACGCGCTCATCGCCGCCGAGACCATGATCGGGCGCGACGACAATAAAGTGCTCGCCATCGACCATGCCCGCCTGCAGGAAGTCATGCGCACCCACGGCCGCCTGAACGGGCGAGCGCGGGCCACGACGAACTGAATGATTATGGGGACGCCAGCGATGCCCGATCTCGACCTCTGTTATCTCTCCGCCAGCGAGGCGATTGATCTCTTCAAGGAGCGTACGCTGTCACCCGTCGAGCTCTTGGAAGCGCTGATCGCGCGGGCCGAGACCGTCGAGCCGAAAATCAACGCCTTCGCCGACACCTACTTCGAGGAAGCCTTGGACAAGGCCCACAAGGCCGAGGCGCGCTACATGAAGACCGACGGGCGGCTTCGTTCGCTCGAGGGCATCCCGATGGCCGTCAAGGACGAATCACCCCTCAAGGGCAAGCGCACCACCCAGGGCTCGCTGATCTTCAAGGACCACGTCGATACGGAAAACTCCGTTCTGGCGACGCGCCTGCAGCGCGCCGGCGCCATCTTCCATGCCCGCACCACGACGCCCGAGTTCTGTGCGGTCGGCGTTTGCCATTCCCGCCTCTGGGGGGTGACCCGCAACCCCTGGAACGGCGAATTCACCCCCGGGGGCTCGTCCGGCGGCTCGGCCGCCGCGCTGGCCGCCGGTTCGGCCACCTTGGCCACCGGCACCGACATCGGCGGCTCCATCCGCATTCCGGCGGCGTGCTGCGGCGTGGTCGGCTACAAGCCGCCCTACGGGCGCAACCCGGAATTGCCGGTGTTCAACCTGGACTTCTACAGCCACTCCGGCCCCCTGGCGCGGACGGTCAGGGACTGCGCGCTGATGCAGAACGTGCTCGCCGGCCCGCACCCCAAGGACATCGCCTCGCTCAAGCCCAAGAAGCGCGTTCCCTTGCAGCACGACGGCATCGAAGGCTGGCGCATCGCCTATTCCGTGGACATGGGCTATTTCCAGGTGGACCCGGACGTGCGGCGCAATACGGAAGCGGCGCTCGACGTGTTCCGCGGCCTGGGCGCCACAGTCGAAGAGGTCTCCATCGGCTGGACGGAAGAATGCCAGACGGCGGCCATGAACTACCTGGACCACCTCTTCGGGGCCAGCATGGCCCGCTATCTGGCCGAGCACCGGGATATCATGACCGACTACGTGATCGGCATCGCCGAGCGCGCCCAGAAAAGCACGGCCGAGGATTTCCTGCGCTCGCTCGAGGTCGCGGTCGAGGTCTACGACACCTTCGGGCCAATGATCGAGCGTCACGACGTGTTCATTTGCCCGACCAATGCGCTGCCCGCCGTGGGGGCCGAGCAGGACCCGATTGATCCGGACTTCACGATCGACGGCGTCAAGATGGACGCGGACTACGGCTGGGTCATGACACATCCGTTCAACATGTTGAGCCGCTGTCCGGTGCTCTCGGTGCCCTCCGGCCGGGCCGCCAACGGCGTGCCGACCGGCATCCAGATCGTCGGGCGCACCTACGACGATACCAGCGTCTTCCGCGCCGCGGCGGCGTTCGAGCAGGCGGCGCCGTGGCTGGACGCGCCGGAGCGGCGGCCGGCGCTCTGAGTTCAACCGGCGGTCCAGTAGCAGAGACATTGGAGAGACCCATGGCACGCGATCCGCGCTACGACATTCTTTTCGAGCCGGTGCAGATCGGCCCGGTCACCGCCAAGAACCGCTTCTATCAGGTGCCCCACTGCAACGGCATGGGCTACCGCGACGTGAGCGCGATGGCCAGGATGCGCGGCATCAAGGCCGAAGGCGGCTGGGGTGTGGTCTGCACCGAGCAGGTGGAGTTACACCACACCTCGGAGATCACCCCCTTCATCGAACTGCGCCTGTGGGACGACAAGGACATTCCGATGCTGGCGCACATGTCCGACGCGGTCCACGAACACGGCGCGCTGGCCGGCATCGAGCTTTCCTACAACGGCATGAACGGGCCCAACTTCTATTCCCGCGAAGTTCCGATGGGTCCGTCCCATCTGCCGGTCGCCACCTTCACCTACGACCCCGTCCAGGCGCGCGCCATGGACAAACAGGACATCGCCGACCTGCGCCGTTGGCACAAACAGGCCGCCGTGCGCTCCAAGCAGGCGGGATTCGACATCGTATACGTCTATGCGGCGCACGGCCTGGGCGGCCTCAACTATTTCCTGTCGCGGCGCCACAACACGCGCAGCGACGAATACGGCGGCAGCCTCGTGAACCGCATTCGCCTCGTGCGCGAGATCATCGAGGACACCAAGGAGGCCGTCGGCGACACCTGCGCGGTGGCCGTGCGCTTCACCGTCGACGAGCTCCTCGGCGAAGACGGCCTGCACAAGGAGGAGGCCCACGAGATGATCGGGCTGATGGCCGAGCTGCCGGACCTCTGGGACCTGGTGCTGGCCGGCTGGGAAAACGATTCCCAGACCTCGCGGTTCGGCGAGCAGGGCCTTCAGGAACCCTTCGTCGCCGGCGTCAAGCAGCTCACCAGCAAGCCGGTCGTCGGCGTCGGCTGGTTTACCTCGCCCGATGCCATGGTCTCTCAAATCAAGCGCGGCATCCTCGATTTCATTGGCGCGGCGCGGCCGTCGATCGCCGATCCCTTCCTGCCCAAGAAGATCGAGGAGGGCCGCCTGGAGGACATCCGCGAGTGCATCGGCTGCAACATCTGCGTTTCCAGCGACATGACCCAGAGCCCGATCCGTTGCACCCAGAACCCGACGATGGGCGAAGAGTGGCGCAAGGGCTGGCATCCGGAGGAGATCGAGCCCAAGGAATCGGACGACAACGTCCTGGTGGTCGGCGCCGGCCCCGCCGGCATGGAGTGCGCCCGGGCAATTGGCCAGCGTGGCTATGACGTGGTCCTGGCCGAGGCCGGCACCGAGCGCGGCGGCCGGGTCGTCCGCGAGGCGTCCCTACCCGGTCTCTCGGCCTGGATCCGGGTCAAGGACTACCGCGAGCTTCAGCTGCAGGAGATGGTCAATGTCGAGACCTATTTCGACAGCCGATTGACGACGGACGACATCATGGCCTTTGGGTTCGCTCATGTGGCGATTGCGACCGGCGCCACCTGGCGGCGCGACGGCGTGGCGCGCACGCTGCTGCAACCCATCCCCACCGAAGACGGCGCGGAGGTTCTAACGCCGGACGACCTGATGGACGGGAACCTGCCGTCGGGCAGCCGCGTCATCGTCTACGACGACGATCACTATTACATGGGTGGCGTGCTGGCCGAGCTTCTCGTGCAAGAGGGCTGCGAGGTCACCCTGGTCACGCCGGCCGCCGACGTCTCCAACTGGACCCACAACACCCTAGAGCAGGGCTTCATCCAGAAGAAGTTGCTTGAGCTGCGCGTCCAGATCCGCGCCCACCACACGCTTTCCGCCGTCAAGGCCGGGGCGGTCGAGGCGTCCTGCGTGTTCACCGGCCGCACGACCGAACTGCCCGCCGACAGCGTCGTCATGGTCACCGCGCGCCTGCCGAACGACCAGCTCTATCTGGACCTCAAGGGCCGGCAGGACGAGTGGGCGGAGGCCGGCATCAAGTCGGTCAAGGTGATCGGCGATGCCTGCGCGCCGGGACCGATCGCCTACGCCATTTACGCCGGCCACCGCTACGCCCGCGAGCTCGACGCGCCTGACATCGGCGACGCCGTGCCCTTCGAACGGGAATTGACCGAACTGGCGGCGTTGTGACATACCGCAGACTTCTAAACGAGGGAGGAAATTCCGTGAGCGCATCCGCTATTCGCCTGTTGCCCAATGGAGACCCGGAGACGGGCCTGGGGCCCTCGAATCTCGTCGCCCCGGACGATTTCCTGGGCAGTGACAAGGCCGAGACCGTCCATACGCCTTTCACCAACGCCCAGGGCAATGTGACGGCCGGCGTCTGGGAATGCGCCCCCTGCCTGGAGAAGATCGACCGCTACGGCGTCGACGAGCTCTGCGCGGTGCTGAGCGGCTCCGTGACGATTACCGACGCGGACGGCAACGCTCAGACCTTCGGGTCCGGCGATACTTTCGTCATGCCCCAGGACTTCAAGGGCACCTGGCACATCACCGAGACCCTGAAGAAGTTCTGGATGATCGTGACGCCACAGGACGGCTCCTGACGGAGCCGTGACCACGCGGGCGATCGTTACGCGCTCAAGCGGTCGATCAGGCGTTCCATGAAGGTCTCGCAGAGCGCCACCTGCTCCAGGGCGATGAACTCGTTGGGCTTGTGGGCCTGCTCGATGAAGCCGGGGCCGCAGACCACGGTCGGAACGTCGACGCGCCGGTGGAACAACCCGGCCTCGGTGCCGAAGGCCATCTTGCCGTGGTCGTTGGCGCCCGCCAGCGACTGGACGAAGCGCACGACCTCGGCCCCCGGGTCGGTGTCCAGTCCCGGGTAACCGGACAGATCCTCGAAGTCGAAGCCGGCCGCTGGGTCCACGGCCTGCATCTCCGGCTCCAGGCGCTCGCGGGCGTATTCCTTGATCTCGTCCACCAGGGGCTCGGGGTCCTCGTCCGGCAGGTTCCGGATCTCGAACTCGAAGGCGCAATCCTTCGGCACGATGTTGAGCGCCGTGCCGCCGCGGACCGTGCCGGTGTGGAGCGTTGTGTAGGCGACCTCGAACTCGGGATCGAAGGGCCCCTGCTCCGCCGCGCGCCCGGCCAGGGTACGGATGAAGCCGATCAGCTCGGCAGCGTAATCGATCGCGTTGACGCCCGCCGTCGGCAGGCTCGAATGGCATTCCAGTCCCCGCGCCCGCACGCGCAGCGCCCGCTTGCCCTTGTGCGCGACGATCACCTTCATGCCCGTGGGCTCGCCAACCACGCACATGGCGGGCCGCACCGGCAGATCCTTCAGCATGGCGATCAGCCGCCGCACGCCGACACAACCAATCTCCTCGTCGTAGGAAAAGGCAAGATGCACCGGGGTCTTCAGACCCCGTTCCAGCATCAGCGGCACATGGGCCAGGACCACCGCAATGAAGCTCTTCATGTCGCATGTGCCGCGCCCGTATAGTCGGCCGTCGCTTTCCCGCACCTTGAAGGGGTCGCTGTCCCAGGCCTGACCCTTTACCGGCACCACGTCGCTATGCCCGGACAGCATAACGCCGGGCGTGTCGTCCGGGCCGACGGTGGCATAGAGGTTGGCCTGTTGACGGTCCTCGCTGAACACCAGCTCGGACCGCACGCCCAATTGCTCCAGATAGCCGCGGACGAACTCGATGAGGTCCAGGTTGGGCGTCATGCTGATGGTCTCGAACGCGATCAGCTTTTCGATCAGCGCGACGCTCTCGGTTTTTGCCATTAGAGGCCCTTCTGATTCCAACGGCGTCTATTCGTCGCCCGGCACGCCGTAGGCCGGCGCCGCGGTCGGATCGATCGCCCGGGTGACATATTCGTACATCTGCGGCGCCCAGGCCTGCCAGTGCGCACGCAGCTCGGCGATCGGATCCTCGTCGGCCCAATCGACCCGCAGGTCGACCAGCGGCCAGGCCTCCGCGTCGGCCACCACGAGGCCGGCCGAATGCACCGCGCCCGCCTCGCCGCCAGCGGCGAGTGCGCTTTCGAGCGCCTGCACCAGGCGTTCCGGGAACGGCGCCCCGGGCGCCGCCCCATAGCCCTCGATCATGGCCACGGGCACCGTCGGGTCGGCCAGCAGGTTGCCGGCCGCCACCGCACCGTCGCCCACCACCACCGCATGGGTGCCGAGCGTGTTGCCGCCGGAATGGTGGGCAAGGCCGCCGGTACGGTCCACCAAGACCAGCTGCCGGTAGTCGCCGAAGGCGTGCTCGCCCAACATCTGAGCCAACGCCGCGGCCGCGGTCTTGCCCTCCTGCATCAGATCGAGGCCGCGCGGCCCGAGGCGCGGGTCGGTGATGTTCTGCGTGGCCACGGCGCCGGCGCCGGCGCGCACGAAGGCGCAGCGCGCGGCCACTGCCATGGACGAGGAGCTGACGGCGATGCCCATCATGCCCGTGTTCGGGCAGCGCGCGGTGATCGAGAAGGTCATGCCGGTCGCTTCCTCCCCCGCCGATGGCGGCCCGACCCACAAACTCCGGGCTTGCCCGGTATAATCGGGGATCTGCCCGCGAAAGGGAACCTAGGCTTCGCCGTCCGGGATCACGGCGATCACGTCGATCTCCACCAGCCATTCCGGCCGCGCCAAATCGGGAACGGTGAGCCCGGTGGACACGGGATAGACGCCCTTCAGCCACTTGCCCACCACCCGATAGACGTCCTGCCTGAACCGGATGTCGGTCAGATAGATCGTCACCTTGCAGACGTGGTCGAGCCGGCTGCCACACTCCTGCAGCAACAACGCGATGTTTTCCATCGCCTTTTCCGTCTGGCCCGCCGGGTCGCCGACCGCGACGTTCTCGCGCGTGTCGAGGTCCTGGGCGACCTGGCCACGCAGATAGACCGTGTTGCCCGCGATCACCGCCTGGCACAGGTCGTTGTCGAGATCCTGCTCCGGATAGGTGTCCTTGGTGTTGAACTTGCGGATCCGTGTGTGGCCCATGGCTTTACTCCGTCAGGCGGCCGACAGGCCGTAGGGCAGCATGGGCGCGTGCGCCGCGAACCACCGGCTGGCTTCGGCGTCGTGACTCGCCATGGTCTGCTCGCCCATCACCTCGTCCGAGAGGCCCGCCGCATCCTTGACGAAGGCCAGCGGCCCGTCCCAACCGAAGTTCCGATAGACCGCGGCGAGATGCGCGAATGGCGGCGACTGGGCGAACAATTGGAAGGTGAGCCGGTGGCCGGCGTAGTCCGAGTTCAGCAGATCGCGCGCGAAGGCCAGCAACTTGCGCCGGTCGTTGGCCACCCACTCGTTGTTGATGGTATAGAACTTGTTCAGCCAAGGACCGGATTCCACATTCCTGAAGCTGGCGGCGTCCGGCGTCACGCAGATCTGTCCGCCGCACAGCTCGCGGGCCAAGTGCATCATGGCCGGCAAATTCGAGCAGGCGTGCACCCGGCCCGTATAGAGCAACGACTGGTTCGGCATGAGTAGCCCGCCCGGGCTCTCCTCGGCCAGCGCGATCGAGGCCGTCAGATGCGCGTTGATCCCTTCGCGGTATACGGCGAGCTGGGCAAGCTTCTCCTGCACCGCCTGCTGGCTGTCCAGACCGGTTTGGCGCACGTTGAACAGCGCCGCGCCGATCATCATGTCGGCAACTCTCAAGTTGCGCTGGACGAAGGCAAAGGCGCTGTAGCGGTGCAAGGTGGCCCGGATGAACATCGCGGCCTTGGTGTGCCGGTAGAAGAGAATGTCCTCCCAGGGAACGAACACGTCGTCGAAGATGACCAGCGAGTCGACTTCGTCGAACTTGTTCGACAGGGGATAATCCTCGGCCGGCGCCCGCCCCGCAAAGCCGGTGCGGCAGATCATCTTGATGCCGGGCGAACCAAGATCGCAGATAAAGCCGACCGCATAGTCCGAGAGCGCGTCGCTGCCCCAATTCGCGATCGTCGGTTTGGTAAAAGCCTGGTTCGAATAGGCCGCCGCGGTCTCGTACTTGGCGCCGCGAACGACGATGCCATTGTCGGTCTCCTTGACCACATGCAGCAGCATATCGGGGTCCTGGTCCTGCGGCGGCTTGGACCTGTCGCCCTTCGGGTCGGTGTTCGCCGAGACATGAAACAGATCGCTCTTGATCACCTTGTCGATGTGATTCTGGATGTTGGTCGAGAACTGCGGGTCGACTTCGTTCAGCACGTCCTGGCCGTCGTAGAGCGACCACATCTCGCCGACCGTCTCGTCGCCGACGCGGGTGACGACACCCCCGATGTCTTTGAAGATCGCACTGGTCGAGCGGCGCTTCTCCCACCAGTCATGCTGGGTGCGCGGTAGCTTCAGGCCGGTGGAAAACCTCTCGCCGTCTTCCTCGTAGGTCATCACGTCGCGCGTTTCCGGATCGTGCTGCATGTCATAGATGCGTGCGCGAATATCGACGAGCGGCTTGAAAGCGGGATGCGTGGGAACGTCTTCCACTTTCTCGCCGTTGATGTAGACCTCGCGGCCGTCGCGGATGGACTCGCGGTATTCCTCGCCGGTTCTCAGCATGTCGTGGTTCTCCTTCTCGCGCGGTGCGACCGGGCGGCCCTGTCGATGCGACCGGCCCG
>JAZFZX010000138.1:0-3296 GCA_036444135.1 Kiloniellales bacterium
GCAGTTCAGCGCGACGGCCTTGACCGGCTTGTCGGCGATGGCATCGACCGTCTGGCGCAGCGGCCTGATGCCGGTTCCCGTATCGATCAGCAGATCGGCGTTGCGGCCGCGAACCAGCCACATGTGACCGGCCAAGTAGGGATCGATGTGGATTTCCCGTATGCGAAAAAGCCCGCTCTCAACCGACTCGATGCCGAACCAGAGATCCGCGACCGGTAATGCCATACGGCAAAGGCCCCCTAGGCCGACACGCTCACTGTTTCCGCAACCGCTGCCCCACACAGTGTAGGACGCCGCGCGCGCTAAGGCGCCATTGCAGTAGAGGCCGCGGTGCGATGCAAGGCCGCAGTTACGAGAGAAGCGGCCCGGGGCCGTGGCGACCCGTTCTATTCGCAGCAGATGAGCGCTTCGCGGGCCGCGCCGTCCTCGCCGTAGTCCGTGGCTTCGCCCAAGGTCACGAAGGTCTCCCACAGGAACCGCTCCGGGTCCGCGACCCAGGCCTTGTCCGATTTGTGATAGCAGCAGGTCGTTGCCTCTTCGCTCACCACCTCTTGTCCGGCCTGGCGCAGGCGCTCTGCAGCCTCGGCCAGCGCCTCCCGGCTCTCCACCTGGATGCCGAAATGCACCTGCCCCGCGCCGCCGCGCGCGGTGATCGACAAATTGACCCGCGGGTCCTCCACCATCCATTTGGCGTAGTCGGCCTTGATCACCTCCGGCTCCTGGCCGAACAGCTGGCTGTAGAAGCGGATCGAGGCGTCCAGGTCCTGGACGTTGAGTCCGATGTGGATGCGGCGCATGGGTCGTGTCTCCTCTGTGGGCGGCGGGCCCGGGCCCGGCTTTGAATTCGATTATTCCAGAAATATAGTAATCCCTGCCGGCTGCGTCAAGCAACATGCGTTGCCCGAGTAAGAATTATGGCCGCAAGCCGAGCGGGCCGCCGGGGATCGAGAGCCGGGACAGGCAGCCCTGGAATCGGTCATGATGGGCGGAATTCGTTCCGATCCTGCGAAACGGGGAGGGCGCCATGCGGCTCGAAGGCTCCTGTCACTGTGGCCGGGTGCAGTTTCGGCTGCGCTCCGATCACCCCTATCCGTTCAACCTCTGCTACTGCTCGATCTGCCGCAAGACGGCGGGTGGAGGCGGATACGCCATCAATCTCGGGGGCGATTTCGACACGCTCGAAGTCGAGGGCCGCGCACACGTCGGTGTGTACCGCGCCGTGATGCGGGACGCGGCTGGCGCGCCGGTGGGGGAAAGCACGGCGGAACGGCATTTCTGCCGCCACTGCGCCAGCGCGCTTTGGGTCTGGGATCCGCGCTGGCCGGAGCTGATCCACCCCTTCGCCTCGGCCATCGATACGGAACTGCCGGCGGCGCCGGAGCGCACGCACCTCCTGCTCGGCTCCAAGGCCGCCTGGGTTGCGGTGATGAAGGAACCCCGGGATCAAGAATTCGACGGCTACCCGGATGAATCCATCGCCGATTGGCACCAACGTCTCGGCCTGGAGAGCTAGCTAACGGCCTTCCGGTTGCCTCCGCCGGCGCCCCGTCCGCCAAACCCGCACCACGGTGGCGGCCAGCAATACGAGCGGCAAGACGATGCCGCGGAAGAAGGCCGTGCCAACGCTGGTCCCGGGCGCCGGCATGAGTCCGAAGTAATAGCCGGCCGGGCAGGGGGCGCCGAGATCCGACGTCGGCCCGCTCTCCCAGAGATACAGCATGGCGGGCGGCTCGCACTGGGTGGTCCATTCGGTGAAGTGGAGGTGCAGCAGCAGCGCCACCGCCACCATAGCAACAGGGCCGAGGAGGCGGGCGAGGCGCCGCCGCCGATGATCCTGGCGCGCGTCGTTTTCCGGCATGGCGCCCCCCGCTCAGGTGCCCGCCTTCCGGCGGCGGATGAAGGGGCGTTCGGCCACGGTTGCGGGCACCTCGCCCCACGGCGTTTCGACGCTCAGTTGGGTGCCCAGCACGCTTGCCTCTTGCGCGACCATGGCCGTGCCGATGGTGCGCTCCAGGCGCGGCGAATAAACCGCCACGGTCGCCTCGCCGACCCGCGCGCCGTCCGCCGTGGCGGGCCAACGCGCCTCGAACGGGCCCGCCAGGGGGCCGCCCTCCAGTTCGATCCCCACCAGCCTCCGCCGGACACCCTCGGCGGCGATGCGCGCCAACGCCGCCTTACCGATGAAATCCGCCTCCTGGTCCAGATCGACCAAGCGTTCGAGGCCCACTTCGAAGGGGTTGTTCTCGATCGTCATGTCGGCGCCGTAGCCGAGGATGCCGGCCTCGACGCGGGCGATGTCGGATGGGCCCGTCGCGGCGATACCGTGCGGCCGGCCGGCCTCCAGGACCCGGTTCCAGAGCGCCTCGCCGTGGCTCCCGTCGCGCAGGAAGATCTCGAAGCCGGTCTCGCCGCTCCAGCCGGTCCGGGTCACCACAACGGGCACGCCGTCGAGCGCGGTCTCGACGAGGCGATAATAGCCGATTTCCGCCATCTCCGCGCCGAACAGGGCGGCGATCACGGCGGGCGACTTCGGCCCCTGAACCTGCAGCGGGGACACGTCGGGCTCGCGGATGGTGACGTCCATGCCGGCGTAAACGGCGACGCCCTTCGCCCAAAGCAGCAGGTCGCTGTCCGAGCACGACAGCCAGAAATGGTCCTCACCCAGACGCAAGAGCACCGGGTCGTTCACGATGCCACCGTCTTCCGTGGTGATCACCACGTAGCGGCAGCCGCCGACGGGGCACTTGGTCAGGTCGCGCGGCGTCAGCCGGTTCACGAAGGCGAAGGCGTCGGGACCGGTGATCTCCACCTGCCGTTCGGTGGCCACGTCCCACAGGGTGACGCCGTTCACCAGCTTCCAGTACTCCGCCACCGGGTCGTCGTAGCAGCCCGGCTGGTACATGTGATTGGAGATCCCATAGCGCAGGCAGCCGTGCCGTTGGGTGGCGGCGAAGTAGGGGGATTTGCGAATCCAGTAGTCGAGTTGCACGGACATGGCGGCACCCGTTGGTCGCTGCGTTTAAGATGGGCCCGGCGGGGGGCTTCGTTTCCGGTTGGCGACTTGGTACAACCGCGAGGGGCGTTTCGTCAAAGCGCGTTTGGCAACAGAGCGGGAGGAAGCCGAGCCATGAACACGGAGAGCAAGGTAGCGATCGTCACCGGCGGCGGTCGCGGCATGGGGGCGGCCATCGCCCGCGAACTGCATGGCCGCGGCTACGCCTTGGCGCTCATGTCGCCGTCGGACAGCGCCGAGCGGCTGGCCGCCGAGCTGGGCGGCCTGGGCACCCGCGGCTCGG
>JAZFZX010000139.1:0-7302 GCA_036444135.1 Kiloniellales bacterium
TGGCCAAGGCCGGCCGCAAGGTGCTGGTCGTCGAGGCCGCCGATCATGTGGGCGGGGCCGCCGTCACGCGCGAGATCGCGCCGGGCTACAAGGTTTCCGCCTGCGCACACATCCTTCATCACCTGCATCCCAAGGTCATCCGCGATCTCAAGCTCAAGTCGCACGGTCTGCGCCTGTCGGCCAAGAACCTGCCGACCGTCGCCTTGGGCAGCGACGGCCAGCACCTCACGCTCAACGGCAACAAGGCGCACGGCGCGCTGTCCGATGCGGACCAGCGGGCCCTGCCCCGCTGGCGCAAACGGCTGCTGCGGTTCGCGTCGCATCTTCAGCCCATGCTGGCCACCGTGCCGCCACGTCTGGGCAGCGGCGAGCGCAGCGACATGCGAACCCTGCTCAAGCTCGGCTGGGCGATCCGCCGCCTGGGCCGCAACGACATGCAGGAATTGCTGCGCGTCGGCGGCATGAACGTGGCGGACCTGCTCGAGGATACCTTCGAGAGCGACCTGCTGCGCGGCACCTATGCCTTCGACGCCGTGCTCGGCACCCACCTGGGGCCGCGCTCGCCGGGCAGCGTGCTGACCTTGCTCTACCGCCTGGCCGGACGCGGCAACGGCGTGGCCGGCGCGCTCACGCTGCCCAAGGGCGGCATGGGCGCGGTCACCGGCGCGCTCGCCGGCGCGGCCCAATCGGCCGGCGCCGAAATCCGGACCGGAAGCCCGGTACGCCGCATCCTGGTGGCCGACGACCGCGCCGTGGGCGTGGAATTGGACAACGGCGAGCAGATCTCAGCGGCCAGTGTCATATCCAACGCCGACCCGCGCCGCACCTTCATGGGCCTGTTGGGCGCCGAGCATCTGGACACGGGCTTCGTGCGCCGGGTCTCCAACATCCGGATGCGCGGCAACGCCGCCAAGCTCAACCTGGCGCTGGACGGCCTGCCGGCCTTCACCGGACTGGCGGAGGCCGACCTGCGCGGCCGCCTGGTGATCGCGCCGGATATCGACTACGTGGAACGGGCCTTCAACCCGGCCAAATACGGCGAGTATTCGCCCGAACCGGTGATGGAAATCACGATCCCCAGCCTCAACGACCCGAGCCTGGCGCCCGAAGGCAAGCACGTGCTGTCCGCCGTCGTGCAGTACGCGCCCTATGACCTGAAAGACGGCTGGGCGGGCGCGCGTGAGGGCTTTGCCAAAGTCTTGCTTGACCGCCTCGAACGCTACGCACCCGGTTTGGGCGCGAAGATCGTTGCCAGCAAGCTGTTCACCCCGGCCGATATCGAGCGCGAGTTCCGCATGACCGGCGGCCACTGGCACCACGGCGAGTTGGTCTTGGATCAAATGCTTATGCTGCGGCCGGTGCCCGGGGCCGCGCAATATGCCGCGCCGCTCGCCGGTCTCTATCTGTGCGGCGCCGGGACGCATCCCGGCGGCGGGGTCATGGGCGCCGCCGGCCTCAATGCCGCCAACCAAGTGATCGCCAGGGAGGCCGCCGCATGACCGCGTTGACCCATTACGAAACGCCGCTCCTGCCGACGCCCTTCCACACCCGCACCTCGGCCCTGTGCCACAACAACGACTGGGGGCGCTGGGCGGGCTTCATGGCGCCCAACAGCTATGGTGAGGTCGAGCTCGAATACTTCGCGGTGCGCAACACGGCGACCCTGTTCGACCTGTCGCCGATGATGAAATACCGGATCAGCGGCCCCGATGCCGAGCGCTACTGCAACCGTCTGGTGACCCGCAACGTTGCCAAGCTGCGGCCCGGGCGGGTCGCCTACTGCCTGTGGTGCAACGACGCCGGCCACGTGCTCGACGACGGCACGCTGTTCCGCTTCGGGGCCGACGAGTTCCGGCTGTGCAGCCAGGAACGTCAGCTCGTCTGGCTGACGGATTCGGCGGCCGGTTTCGAGGTCGAAATCGCGGACGTCACCGAGCAGATCGCCGCCCTCGCCCTGCAGGGACCCACGAGCTGCGCCGTGCTGCGGCGCATGGGCCTCTCGGACATCGAGCAGCTCAAGCCCTTTGCCATGGGCGAGTTCATCTTCGAGGACGCCACCGTAACAGTCTCGCGCACCGGCTTCACCGGCGACCTGGGCTACGAGCTGTGGTGCGACCCCGGTTTGGCCGAGGTGCTTTGGGACCGGCTCATGGAGGCGGGCAAGCTGCACGGCATCCGGCCGATCGGCTCCGCGGCGCTCGACCTCGTGCGGATCGAGGCCGGCTTCATCGCGACCAACGCGGACTACATGGCCAGCGATCAGATCATCCGGCACACCCGGGGCCGCTCGCCCTTCGAGCTCGGCCTGGGATGGCAGGTGGATTTCGAAAAGGGCCACTTTACCGGCCGCCGCGCATTGCTGGCCGAACGCGACCGGGGTTCGCGCTACTGTCTGGTCGGATTGGACATCGAAGGCAACAAGCCCGCCCACGGTGCGCTCGTCTATCACGACCGCAAGACCGTGGCGGGCCACATCACCTCGGCCATGTGGTCGCCCACCTGCAAGCAGAACCTGGCCCTGGCCAGCCTGCGGACGCCCTACGGCACCGAGATCACCGACAACCTGTGGGTCGAGATCTACGTGCTGAAGGAACTCAAGTGGGACAAGCAGATGGTGCGTAGCCGGATCGCCGAACGGCCGTTCTTCAAATACGACCGCCGCCGCGCCACGCCGCCGGGCGACTTCTAAGACGCCGCGATGAGCGGCCACCGCCTGGATCCGCTGCTGCGGCCAAGTTCCGTCGCCGTCGTCGGCGCCAGCCGGCGTGCGGGCGGCGTCGGTCACACGCTGATCCGGCACCTCAAGCACGGCGGCTTCGAAGGCGCGCTCTACGCGGTCAATCCCAAGTACGACGAGGTGGAGGGTGTCCCCTGCCATGCCTCGCTCGCCGACCTGCCGGCACCCGTGGAGCACGTGGTTATCGCGGTTCCGGATGAGTGCGTTGAAGCCGCGTTCGACGAGGCGGTCTGCGGCGGCGCGCGGGCGGCCACGATCGTCTCCGCGCTGGCGCTCGACGGCGACAGCGACCCGCCTTTGCGCGGGCGCATCCGCGCCAAGGCCGACGCCGCGGGCGTCGTGCTGTGCGGCGGCAACAGCAACGGCCTGTACAACTTCGAGCACAAGCTCTGGGTCTGCGGCTTCGAAACCAGGCTCGACCATCGGCCGGGCGGCGTGACGCTGATCACGCATTCCGGTTCCGTGTTCAACGCGCTGGTCGATTGCGAGGCGCGGATCGACTACAACCTGGCCGTCTCCTCGGGCCAGGAGCTGACCGCCACGCTGGCCGACTACATGGACTTCGCCCTCGTGCAGCCCACGACCCGGGTGATCGGGCTGTTCATGGAAACCGCCCGCGACCCGGCCGGCTTCCGGGCGGCGCTCGAAAAGGCCGCCGCCAAGGACATACCCGTGGTGGCGCTCAAGGTGGGGGCGAGCGCGCGGGGTGCGGCCATGGCGGAAAGCCACAGTGGCGCCCTGGCGGGCGACGACGGCGCCTACCAAGCCCTGTTCGACCGCTACGGCGTGCTCAGGGTGGACACCATCGACGAACTGGCCGTCACGCTGATGATGTTCGCACAGCCGCGGCCCGTGGCCGCCGGGGCGCTCGCGACGATCCACGATTCGGGCGGCGAGCGGGCGCTCATCCTCGACCTGGCAGAACGGGCGGGCGTGCCGTTTTCCGACCTTCAGCCGGCGACCCTGTCGCGCCTCGAAGCGACGCTCGACCCCGGGTTGGCGGCGACCAACCCGCTCGATGCCTGGGGCACGGGCCGGGACTATTGGAACGATTTCACGGTCTGCCTGACGGCTATGATGCAAGACCCCGGCACCGCGCTCGGCGCCGTGGTCGCCGACCGGGGGCCGGACGGCAAGATCTTCCCCGAGTATCCCCACTTCGCGCGCAGCGCGGCGGAGGCGAGCGGCAAGCCGGTCTTTGTCGTTTCCAACCATCAAGGCAGCGGCAGCTCGCCCGACGCCTTGGCGGTGACCCGCGAAGGGCTGCCTGTGCTCGACGGTATCGGGCCGTTCCTCGAGGGCGTCAAACACCTCTTCGGCCATCGCGACTTTCGCACTCGCGCCGCGGGACCGCCGCCGGCAGCGGAGGACGCGGCGCTGGCCAGATGGCGCAACCGTCTGACCCAAGGCGCCGTTGGCGAGGCGGACGCGCTCGCCATGCTGGCCGACTTCGGGGTGCCCGCCGTCGCGTGCCGCGAGGCTGCCAGCCTGGAGGACGCGCAGGACGTGGCGGACGCGCTCGGCTATCCGGTGGCGCTCAAGACCGCCGAGCCCGGCATCGCCCACAAGAGCGAGCGCGGCGGCGTGCGGCTCGGCCTGGCCGACGCGGCCGCCGTCGAGGCTGCCTATCAGAATTTGGCGGAAACAATTGGCCCGCGGGTCCTGGTCGCCCGCATGGTCGAAGGACCGTCGGTCGAGATGATATTGGGTATGACTCACGACCGGGACTTCGGGCCGGTGATCGTCGTCGGCAGCGGCGGCATCCATGCCGAGCTGCTCCAAGACGTCGTCTTCGCCCTGCCGCCCTTCGATTCCGTCGAGGCGCGTCGCTTGCTGGATCGGCTGCGTTTGCGGCCGCTGCTCGACGGGCCGCGGGGTGCACCGCCAGCCGACGTCGGCGCCTTTTGCGAGGCTGCGGCCAACTTCTCCGTCCTGGCCACCGGGCTCGGGGACTGGATATCATCCATGGACGTGAACCCGGTGCTGGCCGGTCCGGAGGGATGCTTCGCCGTGGACGCCCTGATCGTGCCACGGACCGATCACGCCAGCCGGGCGGCCTGAGCATCGGCCGCCTCGTTCGTTGAAAGGGAGGATGTATGACTCTGCAAAACCGCCCCACCACCGAGGAACTGCAGGAGAAGGACAACCGCTTCCTGCATCCCTGGGAGGCCATGAACCTGTTGGGCCATAACCAGCGCACCATCATCGAGCGCGCCGAGGGCATATACGTTTACGATTCCGACGGCAACCGCCTGATCGATGCGCCCGGCGGCATGTGGTGCGTCAACATCGGTCATGGCCGCCGCGAAATGGCCGAGGCGATCTACGAGCAGGTGTTGGAGATGACCTACGCCTCGCCCTGGGGTCTCACCAACGCGCCCGCGGCGCAGCTCGCCGCCAAGCTGGCCGAGCTGTCGCCCGGCGACCTCAACCAGGTGTTCTTCGCGACCGGCGGGTCGACCGCCGTCGATTCGGCCCTGCGCTTCGTCATGTTCTACAACAATTGCCTGGGACGGCCCCAGAAGAAGCACATCATCTCACGCCACAAGGCCTATCACGGCAGCACCTATCTGGGTGCCTCCTGTTGCGGAAAGGAGCGCGACAAGAGCTTCTTGGACTTCGAGACAGGCTTCATCCACCACATCTCCGATCCCAATCCCTACCGGCGGCCGGAGGGTATGAGCGTGGAGGCGTTCTGCGATTTCCTGGTCGACGAACTGGAGGCCAAGATTCGCGAACTGGGCCCGGACAAGGTGGGCGCCTTCATCGCCGAACCGGTGATGGGCACCGGCGGCGTCATCGTGCCTCCGGAGGGTTACCACCGGCGCACCTGGGAGGTCTGCCGCGAACACGACGTGCTCTACATATCCGACGAGGTGGTGACCGCGTTCGGGCGCCTGGGCCACTGGTTCGCATCCAAGGACGTATTCGGTATCGAACCCGACATCATCATCGCCGCCAAGGGGATCACCTCGGGCTACCTGCCCTTGTCCGCGGTGCTGATCTCGGACCGGCTCATGCAGCAGATCAGCGGCGAGCACGGCAAGAACGCGGTCTTCTCCTGCGGCTTCACCTACTCCGGCCACCCGGTGGCCTGCGCCGCCGCCCTCAAGAACATCGAGATCATCGAACGCGAGGGGCTGTTGGAGCACGCCCGCGAGGTCGGCCCCTACATGCAGGCGCGGTTGCGCGAGCTGTCCGACATTCCGATCGTCGGCGACGTGCGGGGCATCGGCCTGATGGGCTGCGTCGATTGCGTCATCAGCAAGGGCAGCCGCGACCCGTTGATCCTCGACTACGAGATCGGTAACCGCATCGATGCGCACTGCCAATCGCTGGGGCTCATCGTGCGCCCGATGATCAACATGTGCGTCATGTCGCCGCCACTCACCATCACCAAGGCCCAGATCGACGACATGGTCGGCATTTTGCGTCAGGGGATCGAGCGGGCCATGGTGGAGGTCGAACGCGAGGGCGTCTGGTCCGAGCCGGCGGTAAACCGCGGCGGGCCTGCGCCGCATGCCTGAGGCCGGCCAGGGCAACGGCCGGGTGCTGACCGCGCGCGAGGGTGCGGTCGCGGTCATCACCCTCGACCGGCCGGACAAGCTGAACGCCATAACACCACAGATGACGGCAGCCTTGGGCCGGGCCCTCGACGACATCGAGGATGACGACGGGGTGCGGGCCATCGTGATTGAGGGCGCCGGACGCGCTTTTTCCGCCGGCTTCGACCTGGAGGCCGGGGAGTGGGACAGCCTCGAAAGCATCCGCCGCGAGATGGAAACCGATTTCGACATGATCCTGCGCTTCTGGGACTGCCCCAAGCCGACGGTCGCGGCGCTGCACGGCTACTGCCTGGGCGGCGCGCTGGAGCTGGCACTGGCTTGCGACCTGGCGGTGGCGGCGGAGGATACCCGGCTGGGCGAGCCGGAGGTCAGGTTCGGCAGCGGCATCGTCGCCCTGCTGCTGCCCTGGATCACCGGGCCGAAGCAGGCCAAGGAGCTTCTGCTCACCGGCAACGACCGGATCACCGCCCAGCGCGCGTTGGAGATGGGCCTGGTCAACCGGGTCGTGCCCGAAGGTCAGCATCGCGCGGCTGCCTTGGAATTGGCCCGCGAGGTGGCCGCCAACGACGCCGCCGCGGTGCAGTTGACCAAGCTCGCGATCAACCGCAGCTACGAGGTTATGGGCCTGCGCCAAGCCCTGGCCCAGGCGCTCGAGCTTGGCATCGCCGCCGAGGCCAGCGAGACCGAGGACTCCCGCACATTCAACCAAATTCTGGCGAAGCAGGGCGCCAAGGCGGCGCTCGCCTGGCGCGCCAAGCAGACGGCAGCGAGCGAAGACTAAGCCCGTTCGACCGACGCTCCGCCGGCACGGCCGCGGCCCGGCGCGTTTCAAATACCCGAACGGCGGAATACGAAGAGGTCGATGTTCTCGATGACCGGCTCGTTCGGCGCGGCCTGCTTGGCGTGCGCGCGGAGCGCCGTCACGCCCGCCCGAAAATCCGCGTCTGGCAAGCGGGCCAAGATCGAGTCGGCGCGGTAGGCCACCTTTTCCGCGCACAC
>JAZFZX010000140.1:0-2106 GCA_036444135.1 Kiloniellales bacterium
GCGATCGCGGTGATGACCGCCGGCGCGTATTCGGTGGTGTCCTCCCAGGGGATCTCCGCCAGGCCGCGGGCCATGAGGCAGGCCACGAACAGCAGGGCCGGCGCGGTGGCATAGCCGGGCACCGTCTGGGCGAGCGGTGAGAAGAACAGGCAGAGCAGGAACAGCACCGCGACGACGACCGCAGTCAATCCAGTGCGCCCGCCCGCCTTGATGCCGGCGGCGCTCTCGATATAGCTGGTGGTGGTCGAGGTTCCCATCGCGGCACCCACCACGGTCGCCGTGCTGTCGGCCATAAGCGCACGGCCCAGCCGCGGCAGCCGCCCGTCTTCGTCCAGCAAGCCCGCGCGGTGCGCGACGCCCACCAGGGTTCCCGCGGTGTCGAACAGGTCGACGAAGAGGAACGTGAAGACCACCCCCAGCAGGCTCAGCTCGAGGGCGCCCACGATGTCCATCGCAAAGAGGGTCGGCAGTGGGCTCGGGGGCATGGACGCGAGACCGCGCCACTCGGAAACGCCCGTGGCGACGCCGATCAAGGTGACGGCCAGGATGCCGATGATGACGGAGCCCGGCACCTTGCGGTGGTCGAGGGCGACGATCACGGCGAAGCCCAAGGCGGCCAGCAGGGCCGACGGTTCCGAGAGGTCGCCGAGCGAGACCAGGGTCGCAGGATGGTCGACCACGATGCCGGCGTTCTTCAGCGCGATGATGCCGAGAAACAGGCCGATGCCCGCGGAGATCGCCATCTTGAGTGTGCGCGGGATCGAATTGATGATCCACTCGCGCACCGGCAGAACGCTCAAGGCTACGAACAGCACGCCGGAGACGAACACCGCGCCCAGGGCCGTCTGCCAACTGTGCCCCATGCCCGCCACCACGCCGTAGGTGAAGAAGGCGTTGAGCCCCATGCCCGGGGCCAGCGCGATCGGATAGTTGGCATAGAGGCCCATGACCAGCGTGCCGAAGGCGGCGGCCACGCAGGTGGCGACGAACACGGCGCCGAAGTCCATGCCGGTGTCCGACAGGATGGCCGGGTTCACGAAGGTGATGTAGGCCATGGTGAGGAATGTGGTGCAGCCGGCCACGATCTCGCGCTGAACCGTGGTGCCGTGGTCGCTCAGTTTGAAGAAGGAGTCCAGCATAACGCCCCCCGATATTTGCGACGTTCCGAGGTCAGCCGGCGCCCGATCGCGCGGTTTCGGCGTCTGCGGTCGCGCCTCGGTTCAGGCCTGCCGCGTCTGTCTCAATCCCCCCAGCGGGCCGTGATCCGGCCCGTCATGGCTCTCTGTTTTGGCGGCCCTGCCGCTCGTCATCACAAAGGCGGACTGCCCGCGGCCTGTCAAGCACGTGCCGGCGCACCGGTCCAGGTCAGCCCGGGCACGTCCGCCAAATCCACGCCGAGGCGCCCGGCCCAGGCGCACAGGGTCGCGCGAATCTCGGGCGGAACGGCGATTCCTTCGGCCAGGCGCGCTTCCCGGCAACGCTGCTCGGGCTCGCCCGGCACCATGACCTCGCCGAACCCCGGTGCCGGGGCGCAGCTCTTGACCCACGCCAAGTAGCTTTCCGTCCGTTCGCGGTACGCCTCCGGGCCGCCGAAGGCCTCCAGGTCGAAGGCGAACAGGATCCAGTTGAGCTCGCGCGGCGCCCCCAGCAGGCCGTAGCCCAGAAGTTCGGCAATCAGGCCAAGCCCATACCCCTTGGGCCCCGCGGCCGGCAGCAGGAATCCGCCGGCGAAATAGTCCTCGGCGTTACGGCTGGGCCGCCCCTGCTTGTCGATGATCATACCCTCGGGGAGGGGGGTTCCGGCGGCTCTGGCATAGAGAACTTTACCCTGGGCCGTCGCCGAGGTGGCGAAGTCCACCACGACGGCGCCCGTCGGGCCGCCGGGCAGCGCCAGGGCGTAGGGATTGGTGCTCATGACCCCCTCCCGGCCACCGTAGGGCACCACGCTGCGGAACCGCTCGTGGCCGCCGCCTCCGAGTACGAGCGCGAAGCAGCCTGCCCGGGCGATCATTTCCGCATAGGCCCCGACCCGGCCGGTGTGGCCGCAGTTTACGACCGCAGCGACGGCCGACGCTTGGCTCTCGATCTTTTGCAGCATCATTTCGG
>JAZFZX010000141.1:0-9621 GCA_036444135.1 Kiloniellales bacterium
TTTTTCTCAAATTCCCTACTCGACGGAACAGGGAATTTGAAAAGCGTATCAGGGAAATAACAGGGATTTTATTCGCCCAATTTTGAGGAACCGCGATGTCCGCTCTTACCCCACAAGCGGACATAAATGGCTATGTCGCGGGATGTCCGCTTTTGACCCATAGCGGACATTCGCGATCCGCTGCCGCCCAGAAATCAGAGCTTCACACCGGATTTCACGCAATGCGCACAACACTCTAGGACGAAAGTTCGGGGCTCGGGACCTTGCCGCGATAATCCTTCCGGTATTCATAGGCCTCGGTAATCATACCTACGGTCCACAAACCACAATTCGTCGGCGGATAGCGCGGCGGGTTCTCGGGTCCGGTGCAGCCGGGCAGGCTCCGCACCACCGTGTCGTAGTTGGCCCCAAAAAAGAATGGCATGGAGTAGCGGGCACGCCTCGCTGTGTTGATGACGCGGTGCGGCGTCGATGCGAACAGGCCATTGGTCCAGCGCATCATCATGTCGCCAATGTTGACGACGAACGTGCCGGGGATCGGTGGGGCTTCCACCCATTCACCGGCTCTATCGGCGACCTGGAGGCCCTCGGCGTCGCTTTGCCACAGGATGGTGAAGCACTCGTAGTCGGTGTGCGGCCCAATGCCGATGCGCTTCGGATCGATCGCGCCTTGCCGCGGCGGATAGTAGATCAGTCTCAGCTGCGCCATCGGCTTGTCGATCTTATCCTCGAAAAAACCCTCCTCCAGCTTGAGCGCCAGGGCAAAGGCCCTGAAGAGCAGGTGACCGAGATCCATCACCCGCTCAAAGTAGCCATAGACCGCGGGCCGGAACGAGGGCAGGCAGTCGGGCCAAAGGTTCGGGCCGTACATGATATTGCCCGCGAGATAGTCGGGGTCGTCTTCCCCCAGCTCGAGCGAGATCTCGTAGCCTTCCTGGAGATCGGGCTCGGCTGTCGGGTCGGCGTAGAGGGCGCCCATCGCAACGAAGCCGCGGTGTCGCTGAACCTTCGCGATGTCGAGCTTCATCTTTTCCTCGATCGGCAGATCGAAGAAGGCGCGCACCGCTTCGTCCGCGCCGTCTATGAGCGGTTGAGGAACGCGGTGGTTCCTGATGTAGAAGAAGCCTACGTTCCGGCACGCATCGCCGACTGCCTCGGCGACTTTCAACCGGTCTCGACGGTCGTCACTGTACATGCCGGCAATGTCGATGACGGGAATATCGTCGAAGGCCAGATGCTTGGCGCCGAGCACCCCGGTGCCACCGCCGATATCGCGAGCCTGCACCATCCCATCTCCTTTGCGGCGTGACCCTGCGCCAACGCCCGCCGCCACTGCCATTTGATCTGAAGGGTTTATCGCACGGCCACGGCGTTTGAACGTACCATGCCTTGAAACGGCGCGAGAAGCACCAGGGGCTTGGTCGGATGATCCGGCCGGTGGCATGACTCAGACCTTCGAGGCAATGACGTTTCCAGAATAGGACGGATCGGATAACCTGAGAGGATGGCCCCCGGGACCGGGGCTCGTCTCATCAGAGGCAGGAGGTCCGCACCATGGATCGACGCATAGAACTGCCCCAGGTCGAAGATCCCATGCTGGCGCCGCGCTACCGGGGGATCGCGACCTTCATGCGCGCGCCGCTCAGATCCGATCCCGTCGGGGTGGACATCGCCATGATCGGCGTGCCCTTCGACGGCGGCGTGACCAACCGGTCCGGCGCCCGCCACGGGCCGCGCGAGATGCGCAACATGTCGAGCCTGATGCGCGCCATCCACCACGTGACGCACGTCAATCCTTACGCGCTCTGCACGGTGGCCGACCTGGGCGACGTGCCGTTCCCGCGGATCTACGATCTGGAGGGCAGCCTCGCGGACATCGCCGACTTCTACCGCGTCGTGCACACCGCCGGCGCCGTTCCCTTGAGCGCGGGCGGGGACCATTCGATCACCTTGCCGATCTACCAGGCGATCGCGGCCGAGCGCCCCGTCGGCATGGTCCATATCGACGCGCACACCGACACCTGGGACGAGTTCCTGGGCTCCAAGTTCACCCACGGGGCGCCCTTCCGGCGTGCCGTCGAGGAAGGGCTACTCGACCCCAAGCGCACGGTGCAGATCGGCATCCGCGGCGCCCAGAACTCGGACGAGGGCTGGACCTTCTCGCTCGACAGCGGCATGCGGGTGATCTTCATGGAGGAGTTCACGCAGCTTGGCGTGTCGGCGGTGATCGCCGAGGCGCGGCGCGTCGTGGGCGACGGTCCGACGTACATTTCCTTCGACGTCGACGGCTTGGATCCGGTCTATGCACCAGGCACGGGCACGCCCGAGGTCGGCGGCCTCACCACGATCGAGGCGCAAAGCCTGCTGCGCGGCCTGCGCGGGCTCGATCTGGTGGGCGGCGACGTGGTGGAGGTCGCGCCACCCTTCGATCCCACCGGCAACACGGCGCTGGTCGCCGCCACCATGATGTACGAGATCCTGTGCCTGCTGGCCGAGGCGGTGGCCGCAAGACGGGGCGGATAGCCGCCAACGCCGCGCCTGCAGATAAGATCTGGAATTTCACTCCAATTTGAGCAATCCTGCTTCCGGACTCTCGATACCATCGTTACCCGGTAAGCGGACCCGATCTCGGGTGGCCGTTTATGAACGCTCGATTTCGTGATTATGGAGTCCCAACGGGCCTTGGCCGCACGGCAGGGGCAAACGGCATCGCCGCCGTCGGCGCCCCCGGGCGGGCACGGGACCCGAAACGATAAACAGGCGCACGACGCGCCAAGGGAGGAAGACGCATGACTTACGCCAGAAAATTTGTGTCCGGTTGGGCCGCGGCGCTGTTGATCGTCGCCGCCACGCTGCTGTCCCAGGGATCGGCAGCCCAGGCCCAGGACCTCATTCGCTGCGCCTATCCCTACTGGTTCGGCTTCGCGCCGACGCCGGTGGCGATGGGTATGGGCTATTTCGAGGAAGAAGGCCTCGAGGTCACCACGGTGTTCGACAACGACCGGGCCAATGTCATGCCGGGCCTCGAGATCGGCGACATCGACTGCACTATGCGCACCATCGGCGAGCACATGTCTCGCCCGCTGGCGGCGGACTCCGACCTGGTGGTGATCGGCGTGATCGACGTCTCTGTGGGCGCTGACGGCGTGGTCGCCGGGCCGGGGATCGACAAGGTCACCGACCTGGTCGGCAAGATCTTCGCCGGCGAGATCAACCACCCGGGCACCATCATGACCGCCCATGCGCTCAAGCAGGCCGGTTACGACTTCAACAAGGATGTCGAGGTGCGGATGATCGCCACCGACGACGCCTCGGCGATCTTCGAGGACCCCTCGGTCGCTGCGGTGGCCACCTGGGAGCCGATGTTGAGCGAGATCGTCGCCAACACCTCGCGCAAGGGATCGAAGATCCTGTTGTCCTCTGCGGACTTCAACGGCCTGATCACCGACGTGGTGATCGTCAACAAGACCGACTACGAGGCCAACCGCGAGAAGTACGCCAAGTTCATGCGCGGCATCTACCGCGCGGTGGATCTCTTCAACAAGGATCCGCAGAAGTTCCTGGAAGTGGCGGCGCCGACCTACGATGTGACGCCCGATCAGATGAAGGCGGATCTTGGAGGCGTCTACTACACCTCCTACGAGGACGCGCTGGAGTTCTTCGGAATCGGCCAGTCGCCCAAGCTCAAGGACGTGATCGAGAGTCTCACCGCGATCAACGTGGACCTCGATCTCATGGATCAAGCCATCGCCTACGAGGCGATAGTCGATCCGACCTTGACCGACGGCCTGTTCGACGGCAAGACCCGTTGATCTAATATCCTGCAGCGCCCGGGCCTGACCGCCATACGCGAAAGTGCGGCACGCCCGGGCGCACTCCTTTCCACTCTATCAGACGCAGTGGTGCCGTGACCCAACGTTCGCTCTTCGCCTATCGCGGAACGAGTACCGGCCACACCGATGCGATTCTCGCCGTTTTCGCCTTCGTGGGATTCGTCGGTGTTTGGTCCTTGATCTCCGCATTCGAAATCGTTCCCCAGCGCTTCCTGCCGCTGCCTTGGAAGGTCATCGGGGCCCTGTGGGGGATGCTGGTGGAACGCAACTTCATCGAGGACATCTGGATCAGCGTGGCGCGCGTCTGGAGCGCGTTCCTGCTGTCGGTCTTCATGGCCATTCCGATCGGTATCTGGATGAGCAGCTATCGCATTGTCGGCGCCGCGCTCGAGCCGATCGTCGATTTCATCCGATATCTTCCGGTGCCGGCGCTGGTTCCGCTGCTGATCATCTGGTTCGGGATCGGCGAGGCTTCCAAGATCGCCGTGCTGTTTATGGGCACCTTCTTCCAGCTCGCCCTGCTGATCGCCGACGACACCAAACGGGTGCCGCGGGAGTTCATCGAGATCGGCTTCACGCTCGGCGCGCGCCCCCGGCATATCACCAGGGACATCGTGTTGCGGTCCATGTTGCCCAGCATGGTGGACAATCTCCGCATCACTCTCGGCTGGTGCTGGACCTGGATCATTGTCGCGGAAATCGTGGCGGCTAACAGCGGCATCGGACACGTCATTTGGTCGATGCGCCGATTCGTCAGGACGCCGGAGGTGATGGCGGGCATCCTCACCGTCGGCGTCATCGGCCTGGCGACGGACCAGCTGATCCGCTTCCTCCACCGCCGTTATTTCCGGTATCTCTAGGCGGGCCCGCGATGGACGAGCATGCCCCCTTTCTCCGGGTCGCCGGCGTCACCAAGACCTTCGACGCAGAGGGCGCCGCGCACGCGCCGATCCGGGTCATCGACAACGTCTCGATGAATCTCGCCGCCGGCGAATTCGCGGTCTACCTGGGCCCATCGGGCTGCGGCAAGACGACCCTGATGCGCATCGTTGGCGGCCTGGAAACCGCGACGGGCGGGGAGATCTATCTGGCCGGCAAGAAAGTCGTCGGTCCCGACCGCAAAAAGGGCATGGTCTTTCAGGCTTACACCTCGTTTCCCTGGCTCACCGTGCTCGAAAACATCCGTTTCGGGACCAAGTACCGAAAAGACATCAACGCCGGGGAAAAGGACGAGATCACCCGCTACTATCTCGACCTGGTGGGCCTGACCGATTTCGCCGATTTTTATGTCAACCGCATCTCCGGCGGCATGCGCCAGCGTGTCGCCATCGCCCGCACGCTGGCGGCTGGGCCCGATATCCTCCTGATGGATGAGCCCTTCGGTGCGCTCGACGCTCAGACCCGCGAGTTTCTCCAGTACCAGTTGCTGGAGATCAACCGCGTCGAAAGGAAGAGCGTCATCTTCGTCACCCACGACGTCGAGGAAGCCGTATTCCTCGCCGACCGCATTTTCATGTTCTCCGCGCGACCGGCCACCATCATCGAAGAGATCCGGGTTGCCGACCATATCCCCGGCGAACGCACCATGACGACCAAGGAGACCGAGGCCTTCTTCCACCTGCGCAACCACGTGCGCGACGTGATGCGCGAGCAGTCGGTACGGGTCGAAGAGGCCCTGACGGCCGAGAGGGGCAGCGAATGACGGCCTTGGATTTCACCGGCAAGCGCGTGCTGGTCACCGGGGCGAGCCGCGGCATCGGCCTGGGCGTGGCGCGGGGTTTTGCCGCCGCGGGCGCCGACCTCACGATCCTGGCGACGGGCGACAGCGTCCGCACGGCGGCCGAGACGCTGAGCGCGGAGACCGGCAACCCCGTCCGGGCCCTGGTGTGCGACATCACCGACCGGGCGGCGGTCGCCCGCGAGGTGGGCAGCCTCGGCCCGCTCGACGTCCTGGTCAACAACGCCGGATTGGAGCGCATCACGCCGATCCTCGAGCCGGGCGAAGAGGTCGAGCGGACCTTCCGCCGGATCATCGAGATCAACGTAATCGGCACCTATTACGTCACCCGCGAGGTAGTGAAGACCATGCAACCGGGCGCCCGGATCGTCATCTCCGCCTCGGTCTGGGGTCGCACGGCCGAAGGCCGGTTCAGCGCGTACTGTGCGTCGAAACACGCCAACATCGGATTCATGCGCGCGTTAGCTGATGAACTGGGGCCGCAGGGCATCGCAGTCAACGCGGTTTGTCCCGGCTGGGTACGGACCGACGCGTCCATGCGTTCGCTGACGGAGATCGCCCGGCGCGAGGAACGGGACGAACAGGCTTGCCTGGACGAAATCATCTCCACCCAGGCCTTCGCGGGCCTGATGGAACCCGACGACGTGGCCAGCACCTACCTCTTCCTCGCATCCGATCAGGCGGCCAATATCACCGGCCAGACGCTCAACGTTGACCGGGGAGAGCTGATGGCATGAACGTAACTCTCAAGGATAAGAGGGCCTTGGTCACCGGCGCGTCGCGGGGGATCGGCCGGGCCATTGCCACGGCCCTCGCCGCCGAAGGCGCGCAGGTGGCCGCCGGCTATTCCGCCTCGCCCGGCAAGGCCGAAGAGACGGTCGCCGGCATCACCGGCGAGGGCGGTCAGGCCTTCGCCGTCCATATGGACGTGAGCGACGAGGCCAGCGTAACGGCGGGCTTCGCCGAGGCGCTGGCGCAACTGGGCGGCCTCGACATCCTGGTCAGCAATGCGGGGGTGATACTCGAGAAGCCTCTGCTGGAGACCAGCGCGGAGGAGTTCGACTGGCTGATGGGCGTGAACCTACGCGGCGTTTTCCTGGTGGGTCGGGAAGGCCTGCGGGTCATGACGGCGCAAGGAACCGGCGGGCGCGTCATCAACATCGCGTCGGATCTCGGATTTTTCGGGCGCGAGAACTTTTCCGCCTATTGCGCCTCCAAGGCCGGGGTCCTGACGCTGACGCGCTCCTGGGCCAAGGAGTTTGGGCCGCACATCCTGGTCAATTCCATCGCCCCAGGGCCCATCGATACCGACATGCTGGGGCCGGAGGCCATGTCGCATGAATGGCGCGAGAAGGAAGCCCATATTCCCCTGGCCCGCATCGGCCTGCCGGCGGAGATCGCGGCCGCGGCCGTGTTCCTGGCCGGCCCGGGGGCGACCTTCATGACCGGGCAGACGATCGGTCCCAACGGCGGCAGCGTCATGCCCTAGGCGCCCGCAGCGCCGTCAAGCCGACTATCGAAGGCGCGCGACGGTGCCCTATACTGATCCAAGACCGATCGAGCCGCGCGAGGAGGACCGCATGACCAGCGAAAGCGATGTCTTCACCATCCCGGCGCGCAGAGGCCGCGCAGCGCGCCTGAACAAGGGTCAATCGATCAAGATCATCAACTCCCACGGCCAGCAGGTGGTCGATACCTGGGCGTTCAACGCCGACGACTTGAGCGAGTTCATGTCGATGGAGCACCTGCGCGTCTTCCTCGAACGGATCTTCCCGCGGGCCGGCGATCCCCTGGTCACCAACCGCCGCCGGGCGATCCTCCAGTTCGCCGAGGACACCTCGCCCGGGATTCACGACACGCTGATGGCCGCCTGCGACGACTACCGCTACGGCCTGCTCAACTGCACCGAATATCACGACAACTGCACCGACAACCTGTTTGCCGCCATGCGCCAGTTGGGCCTCGCGGCACCGGAATGCCCGAGCCCGCTCAATCTCTTCATGAACATTCCGGTCGACGAGGAGGGGCGCACGGCATTCGGCGAACCGCTGTCCAATCCGGGTGACTACGTGGTCCTGCGCGCCGAGATGGATTGCGTGGTCGCCATGTCGGCCTGCCCGCAGGACATCCTGCCGGTCAACGGCGCGCTGTGCCAGCCGACCGAAGCGCATTACCAAATCCTGTCCTGAGGCGCGGCGCGTGCTCGTCCGGACAGGCAAGGCCGAAGAAAGGGAACCGCCGAGATGATCAGCAACCCCGTACCCTGGCCCAACGGCGCCAAGTGCGCCGCCTGCATCACCTTCGACATGGACGCCGACAGCATCCTGCACCTGGAACATCCGGGCGATTCCATCAAGCGCGTGTCGGCGCTGTCGATGCTGCGCTACGGACCGGAAGTCGCGGTGCCGCGGATCTTGGAGACATACAAGCGCTTCGATATGCACCAGACCTTCTTCGTGCCGGCCTGGTGCATCGAGCAATACCCCCAGGCCGTCGAAGCCATGGTGGCCGGCGGCCACGAGGTCGGCCACCACGGTTACATCCACGAGAACCCGAACCGCGCGGGCCGGGAAGAGGAAGCCTATTGGCTGCAGCGCGGGATCGAGGTGATCGAACGTCATACGGGCCAGCGGCCGCGCGGCTGGCGGGCGCCGCTTTAAACGTCGTCGATGCGGCTATATCAGGGCGCGCTCGGGGTTACGCTATAGCGACCGTCCTGGAGTGCGGGGAGAGAAGGGGAGACACCGACATGCGCTTTGGCAAGGTGGCCGTAACCGGCGGCAGCGGGCATTTGGGCCAATTCGTGGTTCGCGAACTCGAACGGCATTGCGCTGTTACCGTGATCGACCGCGCGCCGTCGCCGTCGTCGTCGCCCTTCGTTCAGATCGACATCCTCGACCTCGATGCCCTGGTAAAGGCGGTCGATGGTCACGACGCGGTGGTCCACCTAGCGGCGCTCGACCTCGCCGTCGACGCCTCGCCCAAGGCCTTCTTCGAGACCAATGTCCAGGGCACCTGGAACCTGTTTTACGCCGCCAACCTCGCCGGCGCGCGCAAGGTCGCGATGGCCTCAAGCAGCTCCGTGTACGGCCTGAATAATGCCGACCTGCGGCATCCGCCAGTGTACCTGCCGATCGACGAAGCTCATCCGGTGCGGGCGTCCGACGCCTACGGGCTCAGCAAGGTGGTCGGCGAAACCATCGCCGAGGACTTCTCCCGACGGGGCCCGATGGAGACTGTGTGTTTGCGGCCGGTGCTGATCATGCGACCCGGGCTGGCAGTAGAGACCGTCGAGGCCCTGGCCGTGATCGAACGCGGCGAAATCGACGCCGACGACCCCGGCGGCGTCGAGTTGCCGAGCCTGCGCTCCTACGTTCGGCCCGAGGACGTGGCGCGGTGTTTCCGTTTGGCGCTGGAAGCAGAAGGCGTGCCCTTCGATGTGTTCAACGTCGCCGCCGCCGACAGCTTCGCGCCCGAGCCAACGCTGGCTTGGGTCGAAAGGCAGTTCGGCGCCCTGCCAGAGATCCGTCGACCCAAGCTCTTCGCCGAGCGACCCAACGCCGCCGCCTTCGACATCTCCCATGCCCGCGAGCGCCTGGGCTGGGAACCCGAAGGCGATTGGGCCTCGCTCTCGCTGGTTGCGGTCGAGTCCGTGTAACCCTGCATCGGCGCCACAGCGAACGCACCATGCCCGTCGCTCCCAAAAACTCAACCTGGGCGTCGTTTAGCTTGGTTGGCACCGTAGAGAGAACCGCTGTTAGAAAGGCTCGCCGCCGAGAAGCAGGATTGCACGGTTTGCCGCTGTTGCCGGAAGGGCAGGTGGAGGGATCGGCGTCGCTGTGCGCTTGGGCGCATAACTCTGCCCGCTGTGGCCGCCGGACCTCGCGGCACGCACGATCTGAACTTTCTTTGATGACGCCAATGCGTGGTGCTATGGTTCACGGAATTGGAACCCGTGACCGGCTGTCTGAACGGGCAGTAGGGTGGCTGGTCCGGTGTCACCTTTCACTGGAAGGATGGGCTTCGTGACCTCGCGAATTACGCTTACTC
>JAZFZX010000142.1:0-7580 GCA_036444135.1 Kiloniellales bacterium
CGAGCGCGCCCGATCTGGCTGCCGCGTGATCAGACAGACGGTGGTTCCCGAATCTTCCTCAATCGGTCATACCAGTCGATGCGCGATATGTCCGAGCCCGGTGGCTTCTGCGCGGTGGCCTTACGCCGGGCTAGGCACCGCCATCAGTTTGACTTAGGCATGTGATAGAATATGATTATCGAATACTGATTGGGCGGCGGGGTATTTGAGCCGCGCTGGCTGCGAGGGCAGCGATGTTTAGGAAGCTGATAGGTGCGTGTGTCGGGCTGGCCATGATGGGCATGGCGGGGACGGCTAACGCCGTCCTAATGGGTTCAGCCGGCGGGCTGATTGACACGGACACCGGTCTTGAATGGCTAGATGTGGTGGTGAATGAAAACATCAGTTTCGACCAAATGATTGCTACGGACCTAAATGGTTTTGGCTCGTTTGGCTATCGGTATGCGACGGTTTTTGAAGTCGGAGTACTGTTCGAAAATGCTGGTGCCATTCTCCCTCCGCTCGGAACTGCTACCTTTGATCCCGCCAATCAACCGGCTGGGGATCTACTAATTAGCTTCCTTGGTGCAAATTCCATCAACCCCCTGAATACCTTCATACAAGCCTTTACCAGCACTCCAGGTTCTGCTGCAGGAACTGTTATGGCTCCTTGGATTAGGGGAAGTGGTATCGGCGGTAGCGCTGGCTTGAGCTACGGCGCGCATCAGCCATTTACAAGTACTTCTGTTCCTCCACTGGAAGCTGGGTTGTTAGGTCGTCTGAGGCCCCCGAACCCTCGACCCTTGTCCTCTTCGCCACGGGCCTCGCCCTGCTTGGCTTAATCGGCTGGCGGCGGCGGGTGAAGGCTGCGTAACTCCACTACGTCCTGCTCATTGCAGCGCATCCGGCTGGCCGCCGCCCAATTGACTCCCCTCACGACCGGGTGATAATCGAAACCTTCGATCCTTCCTCGTGAGACTGTCGTCGAGATCTGGCATTGGGCATATTTAAAGTGGTGGTGCTTTTTTATCTGACCGTGGCACTGGTTATCGGTTTGACACACGATGCTCCAGCCGGCAAAGGAACCCCAATCGCCGACGCCGTCGGGTATGGGTTGAGTTGGCCATGGTTGGTGATCAAATACGGCCCGTGGCCGGATTGAAGAGACCTAGCTGTCTTGAAAATCCGAATAACTTGACCCCCGACCCCCGAGGCGCAGGCTGTCCTTGGTGCTGACATCATCCTCACCAGGCGGGCCCCCGCCACCGCCATCGGCGGGTTCCGACCCTTGCGGCGGCCCAGCAGGCACGCTACCAAGCCACCGGCCCGGCGGGCGGCAAGGCGAGCGAAAAGGGGAGGCGGCGCATGTTCAAGGCACTGGTGTTGGAAGAAAGCGACGGCAAGGTTTCGTCCGAGATCCGCGAGTTGGATGAAGCCGATTTGCCCGAGGGGGACGTGACGGTCGCCGTCGGTTATTCGACCCTCAACTACAAGGACGGCATGATCCTCAACGGCGTGGGTCGGCTGGTCCGCGCCTACCCGCACGTGCCGGGTGTCGATTTCTCGGGCACCGTGGAGACCAGCGGTCATCCCGACTTCCAGCCCGGCGACCAGGTCGTGTGCACCGGCTGGCGGGTCGGCGAGGTCCACTGGGGCGGCTATGCCCAGAAAGCGCGGGTCAAGGGCGACTGGCTGGTCAAGCTGCCGGCGGGCCTGACGGCCAAGCAGGCCATGGCCGTCGGCACGGCCGGGCTTACCGCCATGCTGGCCGTGATGACCCTGGAGGAACACGGGCTCGATCCGGAGGACGGCACGGTCCTGGCCACCGGCGCGGCCGGCGGCGTCGGCTCGGTCGCCGTGGCCATCTTGGCGAATCTCGGCTACCAGGTGGCCGCCTCCACCGGACGGGCCGAGACCCACGATTACCTGCGCGACCTGGGCGCGGCCGAGATCATCGACCGTGCCGAGTTCGCGGAGCCGCCGACCCGGCCGCTCGACAAGGGCCGTTGGGCCGGTTGCGTCGATGCGGTGGGCGGCACCACGCTGGCCTGCGTGCTGACCCAGATGAACCATCACTGCTCCGTCGCCGCGGTCGGCAACGCCGGCGGCATCAAGCTCGAGACCACCGTTATTCCCTTCCTGCTGCGCGGCGTGAACCTGTTGGGAATCGACTCGGTCACCTGCCCGATGGAGCGCCGCCGCACCGCGTGGCAGCGGCTGACCCGCGAGCTGCCGCTCGACAAGCTGGACGGGATGATCGTGGACGCGACCCTCGCCGACCTGCCGCGCCTCGGCGGCGAAATTCTCAAGGGCCAGGTGCGCGGCCGCGTGGTGGTCGACGTCAACGCCTGACCGGGGGTTTTGGGCACCTCTTCCCCCGGGGCGTGCCAAAGTCCTGCCCCAAACTCATCCGGTGGGATGATGCACGGCGCACGTGCGTATCACCGAGTCATGCACCTTTGATCCATAGCACCAGAGGGAGAGACCCCATGACTCGTGACCGGCTTCCGCTTGCCGCCGCAATGCTTTGTGCCTTGCTCGTCTCGGCCACCGCCGCAGAGGCCGGCGGACGGGGCCATATGTTCGACAGGATGGACCGAGACCAGGACGGCTTGATAACCAAACTGGAGTTTGCCATGGCTCGCGAGCACATGTTCGAGCGCGTGGATGAGGACGGCGACGGCTATCTCACGCGCGAGGAAATCGCCATGCGCCGTGGCGGCCATTTGGATGACCGGCAGTCCGAGCACGCCGGCCGGCGCTTCGACAGGATCGACGGGGACCACGACGAGCGCATCAGCAAGCAGGAGTTCGTTGCGGGCGCCGGGCGTTGGCTCCACCGTGCCGATGCCGACGGCGACGGCGCGGTCAGCCGCGAGGAATGGCTCGATGCCATGGCGCACAAGCGCGCGTGGAAGCACGAGGGCGAGGCCCAGTAAACGGCAGGCTGGGCGCCCGCGGCCGGTTCACCAGTAGGACAAGGCGTCCCGGTAAAGCTCCGCGAGCGCCGGCCGCTCGATGGCGCACGGCGCATTTTCGAACAAGCGGCGTTGCGGGAAGGCGCCCTCAGTCAAAGCCTCGATGTCGCCTTCTCCGTAACCCACGCCGGTCAGGCCGTTCGGAATGCCGGTTTCGCGCATCAGTTCGACGATGCGGCCGGCCAGGACCTCGCCCGCATCGGCCTTGCCGGCGCCTCGGTTTTCGGCGCCGAGAAGGTCGGCCGCCGCCAGATGGCGGTCCGGGCAGGCATTGGCCGTAAAGCGGAACACGGAAGGCGCGTTCACGATCACCGACATGCCGTGCGGGATGATCGGCGCGTCGTCGGGATAGCCCGGCGGTTGGAAATCCCGCACCAGGCCGGAGACGGAATAGGACATGCCGTGCGGTGCGTGGCAGCCGGCGTTTCCGAACGCGATCCCAGCGAGCGTCGCCGCCCATAGCAACTGACCGCGCGCCTCCTCGTCCGTGGCATCGGCGACGGCCCGGGCGAGGTATTGTCCGGTCAGCCTGAGGGCCTCGCGGCATCCGATGTCGCTCCAGGGATTTGCGCCCTGGCTGAGTGGCCTGAGGCCGGGCCGGGCCGCCGCCGGGCGCCGGCTGTAGGGGCGCGCCGTCAAGGACTCCAGGGCATGGCTCAGGACATCGAAGCCGCTCGCCGCCACCACGCTCTCCGGCAGGGTGCGGCAGACGTTTGGGTCGATGAGCGCCATGGACGGCCGCAGATGGCGCGACACGATCCCCGTCTTCGCCTTCATGGACAGCAAGTCGAAGATCGCGATGCCCGTGCACTCGCTTCCCGTGCCGCAGGTCGTCGGGCAGGCGATGTGCGGTTTTAGGGGCCCCGGCACCGGGCGGCCGCCCCCGATCGGTGCGTTGACATAGGTTTCGAACTCGGCGGGATGGGCGGCATAGAGGTTGGCCGCCTTGCAGGTGTCGATTACCGACCCGCCGCCCACCGACACGAAGCCGTCGAAGGCGCCCTCCTGTGCGAAGCGCGCGGCGGCCTGGAACGACGTGTCCGTAGGTTCGACCTGCACCTCGTCGTAGACGGCGATGTCGAGCCCGGCGGCGGCGAGGGAGTCCCGGACGATCTGCGGGTGCTCGAGGCGGGCCAGCGAGCGGTCGGTGAACAAGGCGATCCGGCGCAGCCCGAGGCCGGCGGCGTGGTCACCGGCCTCCGCCAGGCAGCCGGGGCCGAAGGTGACGGAGGAGATGTCGACGGAAAACGCCGTATCGCCGCCGTCGCCGAGCGCATAGTTATGACAGCACGACATGCACGCCCCTCCCCAACGCCTCCTTATATCACGGACCGGGTCCGCGGGCCCGCAGAGCGGCCCGCGTGCGTTAGTCCGGCACCCGCCGGATGCTGCACCCGGCGGCGACCAAGAGAAACAGTCCAGCGGCGGCGGCCAGCACGATCAAGAAGCCATCGGGACCGAAGGCGTCCATACCGGCCCCGGCCACGATCGGGCCGGTCATGCCGCCGGCTTCGACGATCGTGACGAAGGCCGCATTCGCGCTGGCAAGAGCGGCCGGCGGAAAGCGGTCGCCGATCAGCATGAGTGCGACCGTATACATGCCGAACGAGATGCCGCCCCACAGCACGAGAACCGGCCACAGCAGGATCGGATGAGCGAGCAACCAGGGGAAGACGGACGGAATCAACAGGAGCACGGCACCGAATAATACCAACAGCCGGCGCCGGTCGACCTTGTCCGCGAGCCACCCGATCGGCAGCTGCATCACCACCATGCCGGCCAGGATCGCCGACAGCATGAGGACGGCGGTGTCCTGGTCCAGGCCGATGCGGATGATGTAGACGGGGAACAGCGATATCTTGGCCAGGTCGGTGAACCCGGTCAGCAGGGCCGCCACCAGGATCAGCGGCGAAATGCGAAAGGTGTCGCGGAATGCCGCAGGCGAACGGGGCGGCAGCCTGGGAACGCAGTTGTGCGCAAGCGACAACGGCAGGGCCATGGCGGCGAGCAGACCGGCGCTCACCAGGAACGGCGTCCATCCCTCTGTGCCCACGAACCCGATCAACAGCGGTCCGCCCGCGAAACCGGCGCTCAGGAAGGTCATGTAGATTGCCACGATGCGCCCGCGGTCGTGCTTTTCGGTGATGGCAATCAACCAGGTCTCGCTACCGATCCAATGAATCGCGATGGCGGCGCCGACCAGAAACCGCAGAACGAACCAGGACCCCAGTCCGGGAAATAGGGGCAGCAGCAGAAACATCGCGCAGGCCGCGGCGACCGAGGCGTACATGGCCGGCAGGACGCCCAATCGATCGAGCACGCGGGGGACCAGGAACGCGAACATCAGGATTCCAAGCGACGCCGCCGCCGCGTTGAGGCCGGTCCAGGTGGGATCGACTCCTTGACCCTCCAGGATCAGGGCGAGCAACGGCATCGTGAGGCCAAAAGTCGCGCCGGCGATACAGGCACCGGCGGTCACGGCGGTCAGCGACCGCAGGCGCTGTCCAGGGCTGAAGGTGGCGGCGGGCTGCGTGGTCACGGACATCCTCTCGGCGCTGCCGGAACGGATCGCGGGTGTCACCCGGCGCCAGCAATGCGGAACGACTGGCATAGCATTGGGTGCCGCGGGGGACCAGTGCCCTCGCGCGCTGCGCTGCGCTGCACTACACTCGCGCACGAAAGCCGGAGATTTGCGGGACTGCAAGCCGGAAACGGGAACTTGGGATGACGGGCGACAGGGCCGAAAGGGACGCAGGGAAGACGACTGCAGATCCGCGGACCGAGGTCGAGTCCGAGGACGCCCTGCGTCTGGCCCGCTTCTCCCTCGATCGGGCGGGCGACGCCGTTTACTGGATCGATCCGCAAGGCCGCTTCGTGTACGCGAATGAGACGGCGTGCCGCATGCTGGGCTATTCGCCCGACGAGCTTTGCGCCATGGGCATGACCGACATCGATCCGGAGGTCACGCCGCAAAATTGGCCACAGACCTGGACGCAGATCAAAGAGCGGCGCGCCTTCACCTTCGAGGCCCGCCATCGCACCAAGTCCGGTTCGGTCATTCCCGTCGAGGTTTCGATCTATCACCTGGCCGACGGCGGCCGCGAGTTGGTTTGCGGCTTCGTCCGCGATATCTCGGAACGCCTGCAGGGCGAATCGGCCTTGCAGGCCTCCATGGCGGAGGCGGAGCGTGCCAACCAGGCCAAGACGCGGTTTCTGGCCGCGGCGAGCCATGACCTGCGCCAGCCGTTGCACGCCATGGAGCTTTTGGTGACGGTCCTGTCGGAGAAGTTGCCCGGCGCGGAGGTCCAGTCGATCATCTCCAATATCCGGGAATCGCTCGCTTTGACGCGGCGCCTGCTCGACACGCTGCTGGACATCTCCGAGCTGGAGGCCGGCGCCGTCAGCCCCCAGCTTCAGGAGATGCCGTTGGGACCGCTGCTGCGTCGCTTGCAGCAGCAATACGGTGTGATAGCCGGCGACCAGGGTCTGGAGCTGAGGGTCGTGGCATCGACCGCCGTGGTATTGAGCGATCCGGGGCTCCTCGAACGAATCCTCGACAATCTGCTTTCGAACGCCGTCCATCACGCGGGCGTGGGCCGCGTCCTGCTGGGTTGCCGGCGCAGCGGGGACCGGCTGCGGATCGAGGTTTGGGACACGGGCCCGGGCATTCCCGCAGACAAACTGTCGGCGATTTTCGAGGACTTCTGCCAGCTGGACGCCTCGGCGCGGGACCGCGGCGCTGGCCTTGGTTTGGGTCTGGGCATCGTCCGGCGGCTGGCGGATCTTCTGGACCATCGGATCGAGGTTGTCTCCACACCCGGCCGGGGCTCGTCATTCCGGGTAGAGGCAGAGCGCTGCGTGGCACCGGCGGCGCACGAGGCCGGGTCGGCGGCAGAGGAGCCCATCACACCACCCGCCGCGGGCGCCACGGTCTTGGTGATCGAGGACGATGTCATGGTTCTGCAGGCCATGCAGCATGTGTTGCAGGCGTGGGGTTACCGCGCGGTCGGCGTCCCTTCATTGGCGCAGGCCCTCGAGGCCGTGTCCGGGACGGAAGGCCTGCCCGATCTGGTCATCGCCGATTACCGCTTGCCGGGCGACGCAACGGGGATCGACGCGGTCGCTGCCTTGAGCGGCCGCGCCGGACGGACGCTCCCGGCGATCATCGTCACGGGGGATATCGCTTCGGAGAGCACGCGCGAGCTATCGGACAGCGGCCTTCATGTGCTGAAGAAGCCGGTGCGGCCCGCGAAACTGCGCGCCCTCCTGCGTCATTTATTGGAGGAACGGGCCGCCGGCAGCGGCTAGCGCTTTTTACGTTCAGGCCAGGGCGCGGGCCGGCACGAGTCCACCTGAGTGGAACTAGAGCACTTTCCGACCAGATTGATTCGGTTTGATGGGAGCGGATCGGTTTTCCGGGCAGACGCGGTGCGAAGCGCGAGGCCTACGCATCGGGCGAGCGCCGCAACGAACCCGGAGGACCGATCCGCCCCACAGAAGGCCGGGTGTTTTTGAGCCGTGGCGGCGTTGCGCTTCTTTGCCGATGGCACCGCATCGCCATGCGAAGCGCGCCTGGCCACGACACAAAATCATCCCGGTCAAATGGTTCAATCTGGTCGGAAA
>JAZFZX010000143.1:0-5192 GCA_036444135.1 Kiloniellales bacterium
AACCCAGCGATTGAGCGAATCTAACGGCGTGCCTCCAATGTCCGCTATTGGCTATAAGCAGACATTCAGACGGTCATGCCGGAACGTCCGCTTTACCCCCAAAGGCAGACATTCAAATCATGATTCCGGGTCGGGCACCTGCCGATGTCCGCTTTTGACCCGAAGCGGAAATGATCTGCTGTCGTATCCGTAGCAGTCGGAAAGCGAGCATCAATGTTCGCTCAACGATCAAGCATGTACTGAAAACCAGCAATTTCGGCATATCTGACATCTCTTCAACTTGCCCATGGGGGCTTCCCCATGAGCACGCCGTGTTTTTGGCCCCTTTGGAACAATAGTCCGCGAACCCACCGCTCGGCTGCCGCAGCCCCCCCGATTGCCGCGCCAACCCCATGCTGATACGATCACCGCCACCAAAAATACGTTTCAAACTGCGTCTCAGGGAGGAGTCCCGATGAACGAGAGATTGATGCCGGCCGGGGTTGCGGCCGTCGCGCTCTGCCTTGCGATTTTGCTCAGCGCAGCGCCCGCCGGGGCCACGCCGCCCGTGCAGGGCATCGGCGAGGGAGAGGGCGTCGTCGATATCGTCGCCTGGCCCGGCTATATAGAGCGCGGCGATACCGATCCCGCCTTCGACTGGGTGACTGACTACGAGGCGAAAACCGGATGCAAGGTGCGTATCAAGACGGCCAACACCTCGGACGAGATGGTCGCGCTGATGAATCAAGGTGGATTCGATCTCGTGACTGCCTCGGGCGACGCCAGCCTGCGGCTGATCGCCGGCGGCCGGGTGCAGGAGGTGAACATCGACCTGGTGCCGAGCTGGAGCAAGGTCGACCCCAGGCTGCACAACGCGCCGTGGCACACGGTCGGGGGCCAGCACTACGGCGTGCCCTACCAATGGGGCTCGAACGTCTTGATGTACAACACCGATGTGTTCCCCGATCCGCCCACGAGCTGGGATGTGGTGTTTACCGAAATGACGCTGCCCGACGGCAAGTCGAACAAGGGCCGCGTGCAGGCGTTCGACGGCGCAATCTACATCGCCGACGCGGCGCTCTTCCTCAAGGCGCACAAGCCCGAGCTCGGTATCGACGACCCCTACGCGCTCGACAAGGATCAATACGCCGCGGCGTTGGCGCTGCTGCGCGAGCAACGTCAGATCGTCAACCGCTACTGGCACGACGCGTTCGTCCAGATCGACGACTTCACCAACGAGGGCGTCGTCGCCTCGTCGTCGTGGCCCTTCCAGGTCAACATCCTGCAATCGGACAACCAGCCGATCGCCAGTGTGCTGCCGGAAGAGGGCGCCACCGGCTGGTCCGATACCACGATGATGCACAGCGATGCGCCGCATCCCAACTGCGCCTACATGTGGCTCGAACACTCGATCAACCCGAAGCTCCAGGGCGACCTGGCGGCGTGGTTCGGCTCGGTGCCAGTACGGCTCGACGCCTGCAAAGGCAACGAACTGCTCGGCGACGAAGGGTGCGAGGTCAACGGCCTCGGCAACTTCGAGAAGACGTCGTTCTGGAAAACGCCGGTGGCGAATTGCGGCAGCGGCCGGACCTGCGTGCCGTACTACCGCTGGGTCACCGACTACATCGCGGTCCTCGGCGGCCGCTGATGGGGCTGGCACCGGCAGGATCAACCCTGACTACCGATCCGCCCGGTTGCGGTGCGAACGGGTAGTCTCGACAGGGGCGGGTTTCGACGAACCCGCCCCCGCGCGTCTTGCGTTAATCCTGCGGTTGCCGATGGTTGAGAGTCCGATACCCGCGGTCAGCTTCCGTGGCGTCAGCCGCCACTTCGGCGACGTCAAGGCGGTCGACGACGTCAGCTTCGACGTCGCGGACGGCGAGTTCTTTTCGATGCTCGGCCCGTCGGGCTCGGGCAAGACCACCTGTTTGCGTCTCATCGCCGGCTTCGAGCAGCCGACGCGGGGCCGGATTCTCATCCACGGCGAGAGTACCGACGGACTGCCGCCGCACGAGCGCGATGTCAATACGGTGTTCCAGGACTATGCCTTGTTCCCGCACATGACCGTCGGGGACAACGTCGCCTACGGCCTGATGGTCAAGAAGGTGGCGAGGGCCGAGTACCGCGAGCGGGCGGCCGAAATGCTCGAGCTGGTCAAGCTCTCGGGATTAGGCGGGCGCAAGCCGGCGCAGCTCTCGGGCGGCCAGCGCCAGCGCGTGGCGCTCGCCCGCGCGCTGATCAACCGTCCGCGCGTGCTGCTGCTCGACGAACCGCTGGGGGCGCTCGACCTCAAGCTGCGCGAGGCAATGCAGGTCGAGCTCAAGACGATCCAGCGCCAGGTCGGCATCACCTTCATTTACGTCACCCACGACCAGGGCGAGGCGCTGGCGATGAGCGACCGCCTCGCGGTGTTCAACGCCGGGCGGATCGAGCAGATCGACACCCCGGCGACAATCTACGAGCATCCGGCCACCGCTTTCGTCGCCGGCTTCGTCGGCATCTCCAACCTGCTCGAGGGCGAGGCCGCCGCGCGGATCATAGGCGAGGCCGCGGCGTTCTCGATCCGGCCCGAGAAGATACGCCTTGCCGCACCCGAGGCCGAGGTTCCGGCGGACTGCGTCTCGGTCAAGGGGCAGGTGTGCGACGTGACGTACCAGGGGGCGCTCACCCGTTATGCCGTCGCGCTCGACGGCGGCGGCGCGCTCGCCGTAACCAAGCAGAACGTCGACACTGACGGCGCCGACGCCTCAGCGGCGATGGGCCGGCCGGTGCGGCTCATCTGGCGCCGCCACCACAATCAGCCGGTGGATGCGGCGGGTGGATCATGAGCGTCTCCGCGGCCGCGGCGCCGTCGTTCGCCCACAGGCTCTCGACCGTCTTTTACCGGCACCCGCGGCTGTTGCTCGCGCTGCTGCTCGGGCCGCCGCTGCTGTGGCTCGGCATCGTCTACCTCGGCTCGCTGTCCTCGCTCCTGCTGCAAAGCTTCTTCTATCTCGACGGATTCACCGGACAGGTGGTGCGAGAGTTCACACTCGGTACTTACGGCGAGCTGTTCACTCCGGCCAACATCGACATCATCGTGCGCACCGCCACCATGGCCGGGGCAGTGACCGTGACCGAGGCGCTGATCGCCTTCCCCATCGCTTACTACATGGCGCGCTATGCCCGGGGCCGGGTGAAGGCGCTGTGCTACCTCGCGGTGATGATGCCGCTGTGGTCGAGCTATCTGGTGCGCGTCTACTCGTGGAAGCTTATTCTCGCCCGCGAGGGAATCCTGAGCTGGGTCGTCGAGCAGCTCCACCTCACCTGGGCGCTCGAGGGACTTTTGGGGGTGCCGGTGATCGGCGGAGCGTCGCTCTCGGTGTCGTATATGGGCACCTACATCGTGTTCATCTACATCTGGCTGCCGTTCATGATCCTGCCGATCGAGGCGGCGATCGAACGGGTGCCGCAGTCCACCATCGACGCCTCCGCCGACCTCGGCGCGCGACCCGGCCAGACCTTCCGCAAGGTCATCCTGCCGCTCGTCTTTCCCGGCGTGGTCGCGGGCTCGATTTTCACCTTCTCGCTGACGCTCGGCGACTACATCATTCCCGGCATCATCGGCTCCTCGCGCATGTTCATCGGCCAGGCGGTGTTCGCGCACCAAGGTACGGCCGGCAACATTCCGCTGGCGGCGGCGTTTTCGGTGGTGCCAATCGTGATCATGGCGGTCTATCTCTCGGTCGCCAAACGGCTGGGGGCGTTCGATGCGTTCTAGAGGTGCGGCCGACAGCGGCAGGCCGCTCGCGCCGCTCGCGCTCAGGCTCGCTGCGATCGCGGGATTCCTGTTCCTTCACGTGCCGTTGGCTCTGATCATCGTTTACGCCTTCAACACCGACAGCAAGAGTTTCAGCTTCCCGCCGCCGGGCTTCACGTTGAAGTGGTTCGCCTTTGCCTGGGGACGCGACGACATCTGGGCGGCGCTCGGGCTTTCGGTGCGGGTGGCTCTCACCTCGACGGCGGTCGCCATCGCGCTGGGCACGCTGGCGGCGGCAGCGATCTACCGCTCGCGGTTCTTCGGCCGCGAGGCGATCTCGCTGATGATCATCCTGCCGATCGCACTGCCCGGCATTATCACCGGCATCTCGCTGCGCTCGGCGTTCCACTTGGGCGGCATCCCGTTCAGCTTCTGGACCATCGTCATCGGCCACGCCACGTTCTGCGTGGTGGTGGTCTACAACAACGTGCTCGCGCGCTTCCGCCGCACCGCCTACAGCCAGATCGAGGCGTCGATGGACCTCGGCGCCAACGCCTTCCAGACCTTCCGCCACATCGTGCTGCCCAACATCGCGACCGCACTCTTGGCCGGCGGCATGCTGTCGTTCGCGCTGTCGTTCGACGAGGTCATCGTTACCAGCTTGACCGCCGGCCACCAGTCGACGCTGCCGATCTGGATGCTGACCGAACTGGTGCGCCCGCGCGCCCGGCCGGTCACCAACGTGGTCGCGGTGTTCGTCATCGCGGTGACCTTCATCCCCATCCTCGTCGCCTATTACCTGACCCGCGACACCCACGACATCGCCGGCACCGGTCGATAGCTCAAAGTTTTGGTGGTCGCCGCAAAGCGCCGCGGCGGCGGCCCCGTTACACCATCGCGGTAAGTGATTCCGGGCTCACAACGGCAATGAACCCGTACCCGTAGCCTAGCAAATTGGCGGCGATTTGATCCGGTAAGGCGACCCCATCCGCTACTGCCTGCCCGGCGTGTACCGGAACGAACCGATTCTCGTATCCGCCTGGTGAAAGGGGCGATCTACACGGGCTCAATCGTGAGGACTGAATGTCCGCTTCTGGCTATAAGCAGACATCCAGAGGGTCACGCCAATGAGTCCGCTTTACCCCCGAAAGCAGACATTCGGAGGCACAAGAACGCCTCGGACTCAAAAAGCAGACATTGGATGTCCGCTTTTCCCCCAAGAGCGGACATAAATGGCTAGGTCGAGGGATGTCCGCTTATGACCCAAAGCGGACATTCGTGACTCTATTCGCCGAGATACTTCATCTGATCGACGGGCTGCGGCCAGCCCCTTTGTCGCCATGACGGGCCTTGGTCGAGACACATCCAGATCGCCCGACAGGACAGGTGTGTGCCGCGCGCCGGGGTACGATCTCAAAGCGCGAAAAGGTCACTGGCCGGGCTTTTGATCGCCAAATCGGCTCGACGAAGAGGG